>DASQSQ010000189.1:0-26809 GCA_035642315.1 Mycobacterium sp. | reverse complement strand
CATATTTGGATTTCCTTTACTGTTCGGCGGGATCGGGGGGCGATGGGGGAAGGGCTCCGTCCGCGATCAGTGCCGCGATATCGGCGTCGCTGTAGCCGATCTCGGCCAGCACGTCGTGGTTGTGTTCGCCGTAGCGGGCGGGACTTCCTGCATCGTTGGCGGTGGCGTCGGAGAACTTCCACGGGGATCCCGGAATCCGGTAGCTGCCGCCCGATCGGTCTTCAACAACCTGAATGGCGCCCCACGTGCGGGCCCAGTCCGTATTGGCGAGTTCCTCGATGGTGCGGACGGTGCCCATGGCGATCTTGGCCTCGTCGAGCTGAGCTCCCAGGTCGGCACGGGTGGGGAAGCTGCGCACCCAGCTTCCCACCAGCTGCTGCAGGTCGGTGAGGTTGGCTGCTCGCGCGGATGCGGTGGCGAACCGCGGATCGTCGAGCAGATCGGGGCGCCGCATCGCGCGCACATACAAGCCGAACGTCAGGCTACCCACCAGACTTCCTGCGGTGGTCACGGTTTCGCCGTCGATGGTGCGGAAGAACGGAGTGTCGGTCGCACCCAGCGCCGCAGGCTCGTCGTGGAGGTCCTCTGCTGCCAGGTCGGCGTGCAGCCGCTCGTTGACGGCGACGGACACCGCCGCCATCGCAACGTCGATGTGTTGGCCGCGGCCGCTGCTGCCGCGCTGATGAAGCGCGGCCAACACGGCGATCACCCCGTGCAGACCGCTGTAGAGGTCGGCGTGCGACATCGAATCTGTCTGCTGCGCACCGTGCGCCGCTCCGTAGTGGCGCCAGCTGTTGGCGGTCAACCCGGCTTCGGCTTGGACCGCGGGAGCGTAGGCCGAACGCGCGCTCCACGGCCCGCGTTGGCCGTAACCGGTGATGCTGACGTAGATCAGCCCAGGATTGCGGTCCGCCAGCGAGGCGTAGTCGAGCCCGAACGACGCGAGCGTGCCGGCCCGGAAGTTCTCCACCACGATGTCGGCCCGATCACACAACGCCAACGCCACGCCGCGGGCACCGGCTGCGCGCAAGTCGAGGCTGATGGCGCGTTTGCCCGAATTGAACTGGGCGTAATAGCCCGACACCGGGCCGCGTCGCGGATAGGCGAACCGGGAGATGTCGGGTGTCGGTGGTTCGATCTTGATGACGTCGGCGCCCAGCCGCCGCAGCGTGTCGGTGCACAACGGTCCGGCCAGAACCCGCGAGAAGTCCACCACCCGCAGCCCGGTTAGTGGCCCGCTCATCTCATCGGCCCACGAATCGCGCCGCGCCAGGGCCGTTCGCCGCGAACGAGCGCAGCCCCTCGGCCACGTCCGCAGAGGCCCAAATGGGTTGCTGCACCAGCTTCATCGCCTCGTCGGCCGCCGCGACCCCGTCGTTGACCGCGACCGACACCAGCGCCTTGGTGGCGGTGTGCGCTACGGTCGGCCCGTTCGCCAGCTCCAGGCCGATCGCGGTTGCGGTGGCGTCGAGGTCGTCGTCTACGACGACGAGATTGATCAGCCCCCACGCCGCGAGTGTGTCGGGGTCGTAGCGGCGGCCCAGCATCGCCATCTCCTTGGCCCGCAGCGCACCGGCACGTTGAGCCACCCGCTGGGCGGCGCCCATCAGCGGGTGCAGGCCAATGGTGGCTTCGACCGAACCCAGCCGCGCCGACCGCGCGGCCACCAGGTAGTCGCATGCCAACGCCAGTTCGAACCCGCCGCCCAGGCACAAGCCGTGCACCGCGCAGACGATCGGCAACGGATACTCCTCAAACGCGCGTAGCGTACCTACAGCGTCGAAAGTCGCACTGTCGGTGTGGTTTTGGAACAATGCCAGGTCGGCGCCTGCACAGAAGTGCCGCAACCCACTCTTGAGCAGCACCGCCCGCGCATGCTGCGATGACGCCCGCTGCAGGGCGTCCAGCAGCGGCTCCATCAGATCCGGGCCCAGCAGGTTGTGCGGCTCATGGGTCATGGTGATCACCGCCAAGGGGCCGGTTGTCTCAAACGCAATTGCCGTCATCAGGTTGACTCCTCACGCGTCGTGGTTGGCGAGTGCGACGATGCGGTCGGGCATGGCGGGTTCCTTTAGTTGTATGTCAATTGGGGGTGATGGTCCGTGCCGCTAGTGGGTGGCGGGCTGGCGGGCGTCGACGACGGTGCTGACGCGTCCGGTGTCGGGGTCATAGACGTGGCCGGAGACCCTCATGGTGGCGGGCAGCAGCGGAGAGGACAGTAGGCGTTCGACGTCGGCGGTGACGGTGGTCGCCGGGTCGGCGACCGCGGAGGCCTGCAGGGTGTCTTCGTCGACCCCGGTGACCTGGCTGGCCTCGCGGCGGAAGTCGGGGTCGTCCAGAAAGCCGGTGCCGCATTGGGTGTGGTGAATGACCGCGACCTCGACGCCGGCATCCCCGGTGAGAGTGCCGCCGGCCAGCCGCCGGCCCAGGTAGGCCAGGTAGGCGATTTCTTCGATGACGGCCTGTGTGACGCGTCCCCCGGCGTTGCGCAACACGGGGGCATCGCCGAGCTGGAGCCCCAGGACGATCGCCGGGTCGACGCGGTGGTCCAGACAGGTGATGACGATCACCTTTGCGGCGGGCACATCCAGCGCCACCGGGGTGAAGGTCCGGGCGAACTGCTCGTTGTATTCGAGCAGCGGGGTCATGCGGCTGGTCATGGTGGTTCCTCCATAAACACGGGTGCGACGATTGTGGATGCTGTCCACTTTTATGTGGACAGCGTCCACTTTATTGCATCAGGTGGACGCTGTCCACTAGTTTGTGGTGATGGTGAACACATCGGCGGATGCGGTGACCGAGGCCGGTCGGCGGCGCCCACGAGGTGCAGTTCGCGACGGTCTGCTCGCCGCGGGCGTCGAGCTGGCCCGCACCGGCGGCCCGGGCGCGGTAGTGCTGCGGGAAGCCGCACGGATGGTCGGCGTGGTGCCCAACGCCGCTTATCGGCACTTCGCCGATCGTGATGAGCTGCTAGCCGCGGTGTGCGCGGAGGCCTTGGGCGAGCTCGCCGCCCGCATGGCAGCTGACGCGGCCCGAGTGCGCGGTGCCTACGGCGATGCCGGTGCGGCGCGCCGTCGCATCCGCGCGATCTTCCGGGCGTATCTGGAATTCGCCCATGCCGAACCGGGGTTGTTCGCCACCGCGTTCTCCCTTCCCCATCAGCACGCCTATGGAGCCGGGGACCTGGAGGCACGAAAGGGCCCGTTGCCGTTGGATCAGCTGCGCGTGGCGCTCGACGAACTGGTCGACGCTGGCGTACTCGACCCGGCACGCCGCGCCGGGATCGAATACCCCATCTGGTCCACGGTGCACGGGCTGGCAGTGCTCTCCGAGCAGGGTCCACTGCGTGAGGTCCCCGACGCGACCCGGCGTCGTCTGGAGGAATCGACCCGCGCATTCATCGAATCGGGCCTGGCGTGAGCCACCGCGACCCTCGCACAAACAACGGCAGCTCGGACGCCTCCGGCTGGAACGACACTGTCAGGACGCCAGCCGCCAGAAAGCTGGCTGATCAACGACTCAACTCAAGGACCTCAACCCGTGTCGCAGACGGCCAAGTCCCCCCTCGGACACACAACGGGAAAATACATCGGCGCAGTTAGACAGCAGTTTTTGTGCGCTTACGGCGACGGTCGGCAGGTGCTTTGGACACGCTTTGGACACTATCTGTGATCTTCGCGTCCAGATTCACGGCCACCGCATCAAGGTCGCTGTCGAACAGATCGGCATAGATCCTCAACGTGACGCTGGGGTCTTTGTGGCCCAGCATCCGCGACACCGCAAGAACATTTGGGTTGAGGCCCCGAATCTGCTCCCGCCACCGGGGTACCGACCAGGGCAACCACCGCAGCCCCCACCGCTGCCGAAGACAATCGCCGCACAAAACTCATATGACGAAACCTGCGGTTCATGATGCCCCACTTGTCTTGCGCCGTCTGACGCTGTCACGAAGGAACCGCGTCCCGAGCGCCATGACGGCGACGCCCAGCCACGCGACATAGACGGCAATCCCGAGACTTCCCGCCACGCTTGGACCCGAGGTGTCGACGCTGCCGTCATCCTTGACGGGGTACAACGTGTGGGACACCTGCGTTTCGGTGAACAGAAGCACGGCGGCGATGCCGATCCAGATCAACGGCACCCACCATTTATCAGAGCGGCCGGAACCTGCTTGGTAAGCGGAGAACGCGGCTACCAGCGCAAGTGCGATGAGAGCCCAGCCGTGCTGCTGAATGAGGGTGTTGTGCTCAATCGTGCGCCACGAGGGCGACTCTTCCCATGGCAGGAACGTCGCGACGGTCGTGATGAGCGCGCCCGCGGCAACTATCACACTGCCCAGGTCGATGCTCCCCGAATTCGGTGCGGTCATGATGCCTCCTGTCTTGCTGCCCGCAAATTACCGGCGGCCTTGGCGGGCGCGGCTCCGATGCTTGCCGCAGCGATTCGCGGCTGCAAAGCCGGCCACTAGCGCGCCCTCGACGATGAGGCAAACCACGGCCGTCAAGGCCAGCGACGCCCACCTCTTGGTCTTCATGTCCACGGAAAAGCTGGCAGTTGGTCGAATCCGCCATAAGCCCAGCCGACCGCCTCGTAGGCACCCAGCGCAGCGGCAGTACTGGCGGCCACGAAGCAGTTCATCCAGATAAGCATCCCAACCAAGATGGCCGCCCACTTCAAGACCGCTTGCATGTACCCACCACGGCCGTCAAGGCCAGCGACGCCCATCTATTCATCTTCATTCCCATGTTCGCCCTTCACCCTCTTTAACCACTGGCGGCTGTCTTCGGGGCCGATCGCCGGGCCGACACTGTTTAGGAAATTGCACTGCCAGCACTGAAACTCGTTCTGAGACAACCGGATGTTCTGGCGGGTGTTGCATCGGCGGCAGGTCACCGAGCGCATTCCGGCCGGCGCGCCTGGTGGGATGAGGACCGCCCACAGGATGCCGAATATGCCCAGCAAAAGGCCCAGTACGAAGAACTTGCGGAAGCCGAGTTGTTTTCGATGCGCGACGGCACCGGCAATGGCGCCACACCAAACCAAGACAACGACCAGAGTCGCTAGTTCCACTGGAGCGCTTCGAGGGTGGTGAGCATTTTCACGTCAGCATGTTGCGCGTCGCGTTTGGCCCGTGGCAACGCATCAGGGTGAACTCACAGCGAGACGTCTAGTAATTACCTTTGTACCACTGGATGTCTCTGGGCAAACCGATGAGATCCTGTTCTCACTGCGGAACTACATCGACGAGGAGATCCCTGTGGCCCTGAACCGCGGGGTGGTGGGCACCACCAATCCTGTGATGCTCTGTTGGTGATCGTCGCAGATCATCAACACACCCGATGGAATCTAGGAGGAAGACCTATGAGTATTACGCTGAACGGCACTGTGCAAGGGCCAATCACACCGACTACGTTGATACAGGCCACCACATCGACCCAGACAAGGCGAAGGATTGAGGAGACCACCCTGCAAGGCGGGTGGCCACCGACGATGCATTCGCACCGCGGATCGCGGGTTGGGACCGTAAAGTGCCTGCTAGGAGCTCAAATCGATGCGTAGGTTAGTGCGCAAGTCCCCCGTTGGACACCCAACACGTACCGCTCTGGTGAGACACGTCCATAACGCGAACTAACAAGTCCCGCAAGCTACTTCGTGCCCGACTGGGTCAAGCGAGTGCAGGTTGGGCAGGGTCGCCGCTATTCGCCGGAGCCGAAGTTGCGCCGAAGCGTCTCCCCGTTCGGCTTTCCGCCCAACGCGGCAGAGATCTGATCCCAGGACCAGTCGGCGGCGCGAGCCTCCCGCACGGCCAACTGGATCGCTTTTTGAGCGATGCGCCTGGCATCGGTGGCGGCCTGAATCAACTCCTCAACAGATGTCGTCATGCCATAAAGTATGGCACTTTTTATGCCATATTTCAAGGCGGAATTCGGGTTTCCCCTTCCGCTTTCGCGGGAAGCCAGGACGCAGCGAACACATCTCTTGGTCAAGCCGGCTCGGTCCGGCGAAACCGGTCGTAAGCTGCGACTTAGCAACTAGGACAGACAACGGCGAGTACGACCAATGAATCGACCCGGTGGCTTTCTGCGGCGAGCCTCCCGACGCACCTTCCGCGACCGACGGGAAGCGGGCCGCGTGCTGGCCGAGGAACTGGCGGCCTACCGCCACAAGGATGGCCTGCTCGTCCTCGGGCTGGCCCGTGGTGGCGTTCCAGTTGCTTGGGAAGTCGCCGCGGGCTTGCACGCGGAGTTGGACGTGTTCCTGGTACGCAAGCTCGGCGTGCCGCATTGGTCCGAACTGGCGATGGGTGCGCTGGCCAGCGGCGGTGGTGTCGTCATGAACGACAATGTGGTCGCCAGCCTTCGTATTAGCGACGATCAGGTGCGCGCTGTCATCGACCGCGAAACGGTGGAACTCGACCGGCGGGAGTGGGCCTATCGCGACGGGCGACCAGTCGCCGACCCGCGCGACAAGACCGTGATCTTGGTCGACGACGGGATCGCCACCGGTGCAAGCATGCTCGCGGGCGTACGCGCACTGCGGGCCAGTGACCCGGAATCGATTGTCGTCGCGGTGCCGGTGGGTCCGCTGTCAGTCTGCCAGGGGCTGGCGCGCGAGGCCGACGACGTGGTGTGTGCGTCCATGCCCAGCGACTTCGAGGCGGTGGGACAGGTTTTCGTCGACTTCCATCAGGTCACCGACGACGAGGTCCGCGAACTGCTCGCCAACCCACCTCGGCGGCTTGCGCCCTAACGGGTGTTGTGGTCGTCGCTGACGCTCTCTGCGGCCTCCGCGTCGGATTCCGAATCCGCAGGTGGTGATGACTCCTCGGGCTCGTCCAACTCTTTCGCGGGGTAGTCCGCGGCTACCTCGCCACCGTGCGGGTCATCGTCCTCCGCCGTGGCGGATTCCTTTGTGGCTGTGCCTGCCTCGCGTCGCTGACGTTCCCGGAGCGCATCGATGATGAGCAGCACCACGCCCAACACACTGGCGCCAATGCATACCCAGGCGACCAGCTCATTGCTGGTGACAACAGCGAACACCAACGCGGCAAGGCCTATCACCGCTAAGACCAGCGCAATAATCAGCATCGGTAAACCTCCAGCCGACTGGGCAGGACTGCCAACACAGCAGGATACCCACCGCCGTTGCCGGCATCTTCGGCCGAGTTAGTTATTGCCCCGATTGAACTGGTTAAACCCGGCGGCTTCATTACTGGCGCTGGAGTCGACGGGTGCCGCCGATCCACGCTGGCCAAGCTCCTCGAGCTGAGATTCCAGATACGTCTTGAGCCTCGTGCGGTACTCGCGTTCGAACGTACGCAGCTGTTCCAGGCGACCCTCGAGCACAGTTCGCTGCTGGTTGATCGTGCCCATGATCTCGGAGTGCTTGCGCTCGGCGTCGGCCTGCAGCGCATCGGCCTTCTCCTGAGCCTGGCGCAGCTGGGTCTCGGACCGGGTTTGCGCATCGGCCAGCATCGCGTCGGCGCGCTGACGGGCTTCGGCGACGGTGGTCCCCGCCTCGCGGCGTGCATCGCCGACGATCTGCTCGGCGTTGGCCCGCGCGTCGGCCATCAGCTTGTCCGACTCCGCCTTGGCGGTGCCGGTCAGCCGGTCGGCGGTGTCCTGGGCCAGGCTGAGCACCCTGGCCGCCTTCAGCGCCTGCTCCTCGCCGAGCCCACTGGGCGCAGGCTGGGGGGCGGGCTGCGGGGCCGGCTGCGGCGGCGGCTTCACCGGCTCAGGCTCGGGTTCATACAGCGGAATGGCTTGGGTGGCTTGAGCACTCGTGCCGCCGCCGGCCCGGGCACCGGCCAGCTCCTGATCCAGCTCGTTGACCCGCTGCCGCAGGTCGGAGTTCTCTTCGATGAGTCGGGTCAGCTCGGTTTCCACCAGGTCGAGGAAGGCGTCGACCTCGTCTTCGTTGTAACCACGCTTGCCGATCGGCGGCTTGCTGAACGCCACATTGTGGACGTCTGCGGGTGTCAGCGGCATTCTTAGCCCCCTCGAGTGTGGACGATCAAACCGACTAGGAAAGTGTAGGTCGGCTTCAACGTTGTTGTAGCCATACTGCAACTGCCGCCCATCCTGTCACACCAGACCCGCCGGTTGCCGATTCGCCCGATAAATAAGACCGAATTTCAAAGTTTAAGAGGCAACAAATCAACGCCTTAAGCAAACGAAATCCAGCCCCGCAAACCTCGCGGACCCGCAGTGGTCGCCAACCCGTGGCAGGGTCGCGGCTTCAGGCGTGGTAATCCAGCGCCATTGTCATGCCGATGAACGCCAAGAGCAGCAGCACCATGATGGACAGGTCGAAGCGCACAGCACCCACGGTGAGCTGCGGTATAAGCCGGCGTAACAGCTTCACCGGCGGGTCGGTGACCGACAGGATGATTTCGAGGATGACCACGGTGGCGCCGCGCGGGTGCCAGTCCCGGCTAAACGATCGAATGAACTCGACGACGACCCGAGCGATCAGCAGTAGCCAGAAGATGAAGAGCGCAAAACCAACGATGTGCACGAACAGCGTCAACGAGAGCCCGACCTTTGTGATGAAGCAGATGTGACTTTGACGACAGCCCCGGCTGCAGCCAAGACGGCAACGCAAGCCTACCGACTCGAGCGGGCCGTATACATCCGCACAGCAACTCCGCCCGGGCTAAGTCCGAGCCGGTGGGCGGCTACTGGTAGGCGTAAAAGCCGGTCTCGGCGATGCGACGACGCTCCTCGGGCGAGACGTCGACGTCGGCAGGTGAGAGCAAAAACACTTTGGTCGCGACCTTGTCGAACGAACCACGCAGCGCGAACGCCAGCCCAGCCGCGAAGTCGACGAGCCGTTTCGCGTCAGCGTTGTCCATCGAGACCAGGTCCATGATCACCGGGGTGCCGTCGCGGAACCGCTCGCCAATGGTGCGGGCCTCGCTGTAGTCCTTGTGCCGCAACGTGGTGATCTTGGACAGCGGGCTGCTCTCGTCGAACAGCATCGCCATCCGGCGCGGATCCATCGCCAGTGCACCGCGGGTCGAGCCGCGCAGCGACCCAAACCGCGGCCGGGCCAAGTCGCCGCGGTCGTACTCATGGCCCCGGAACCGGGGTTCGTCGGAGTAACCGCCGCGATAGCCGCCCGCGGCGAAATCACCGGCCTCGCCGCGTGGATCGTCGTACTCGCGCCCGTCGTAACGGGCGTACCCGTCGTCGGCGAACCGCTGCCGGGGATAGCTGCCCCGGCTCGGTGCGTGGTCGTCGTAGTACTCGTCGTCGTAGTCCTCCATCGGAGCCATACCGAAGTAGGCCTTGACCTTATGCAGTGTGCTCATCGCCTGGACCCCTTCTAGGCTCTGGGAGTTGCGGTGTCTGTGATGAAGATGTGACTGGAGTGACTAATTAGGGTGACGGTAGCGGTCTCCTGCCCAATAACGCGGTACCGACACGCACACACGTCGAACCATGTTTGACCGCGCTTTCGAGGTCGTTCGACATTCCGGCGGACAACCCCGCCGCCGCCGGATGCGCTTGGCGCACCCGCTGATGCTCAGACTCCAGCAGCGCGAACGCCGTATCGGGATCCCAGTCCAGCGGCGGGATGCCCATCAGGCCAACCAGTTCCAGGGATTCCGCGGCCTCGACCAGCGCGCAGATTTCGTCGACGGCTTTCGCGTCGGAAACGTCGACACCGCCCCGGGACACATCGCCGTCGAGGCTGATCTGGACGTAGACCTGCAGCGGATTATCCCGACGGCCCTCACCCAGGGCCACCGCCACGGCGCGGTCGAGCGCTCGCACCACCCGGGGACTGCTGATCGAATGGGCAGTGTGCGCCCAGTTGGCCAACGATCGGGCTTTGTTGCGCTGGATTTGGCCCACCATGTGCCAGTGCAGGCGCGGCCCTGTCGATGAGTGGCTCGATGGGCCGCCCAGCAACCTTGCGACTTCGCCCACCTTGACCGCCGCCTCCTGCTCGCGGGATTCGCCGAAGGCCGCGCATCCCAAACTCGACAAAATCGCGACATCGGTTGCTGGAAAGAATTTGGTAATGGGCAGAAGTTGAATTTCGTCGACTTTGCGGCCGGCCGCTTTGGCGGCCGCCGCGAGCCGCGATCGTAACGCTGTCAAAGCGTCGGCCAATTCCGATTCCCGCTCGCCTCGGGGTGAAAGTTTTAACGCCGCGGCACTCATTCCATCCACACCACCGATGCGAGCCGACCGGTCGGGGCGCCGCGGCGGTGACTGAACAAACTGGCGTCGTCCACCGTGCACCGCGGGTCGATGTCGACGGCGTTCACGCCCAAAGCCTTGAGCTGACAGGCGATTCCGGCGCGAAGGTCCAGCGCGGGCGTGCCGGTCGAGGTGGTGCTGCGACTGCCCGGCAACACCGCCTCCACCTCGTCGGCCATCGCCGCAGGCACTTCGTAGTTGCGGCCGCTAACCGCGGGGCCCAGCAGCGCGGAGATGTCCGGCTCACGCGCGCCCGCGGCCACCATGGCCTCGACCGCTCGGGCCACGACACCGTCGCGTGCTCCGACCCGGCCGGCGTGCACGGCGGCAACGACGCCCGCTCGCGCGTCGGCCAGCAGCACCGGCACGCAATCGGCGGTCACCACCGCCAAAGCCAGCCGCGGTGTGCGGGTCACCAATGCGTCGGTGTCTTCGACCGCGGTAGTGCGCGGCCCGTCGACCACCTCGACGCGATCACCGTGAACCTGGTTCATCCACACCACCCGGTCGGGGCCGAGGCCGATGGCAGCGGCCAGCCGCTTGCGGTTAGCGGCCACCGCGGCCGGGTCGTCGCCGACATGGTCACCGAGGTTGAAGGTGTCGAATGGCGGCGCCGAAACACCGCCGGCGCGGGTAGTGGTCACACGCCGGATGCGAACGCTCACACATCCAGTATCCGGTTAGCGCCGCATGAAGGGCGGCACGTCGACGTCGTCGTCCTCGCCGCCGATGTCGAAGGTCGCGCCGTTGGTCGGCACCGACACGCTGACCGCGTCGGCGGGCTCGAACAAGCTCGTACTGATTTTTCCGGCTCTGCCCGGCGTAATGCCCTGGCCGGTATCGGAGCTCGTGCCGACGATCGGCTTTCGGCCGGGTCCGCTCGCGTCGAAGCCCGCCGCGATGACCGTGACGCGCACCTCGTCGCCGAGCGAGTCGTCGATCACGGTGCCGAAGATGATATTGGCGTCCTGGTGAGCGGCGTCCTGCACCAGCGACGCGGCCTCGTTGATCTCGAACAACCCCAGATCACTGCCGCCGGCGATGGACATCAGCACACCCTGTGCGCCCTCCATGGAGGCTTCCAGCAGCGGGGAGTTGATCGCGATCTCGGCCGCTTTGAGCGCGCGGCCGTCGCCGCGGGCCGAACCGATGCCCATCAACGCCGTGCCGGCCCCCGACATGATGCCCTTGACGTCGGCGAAGTCGACGTTGATCAGGCCCGGGGTGGTGATCAGGTCGGTGATGCCCTGCACACCGTTGAGCAGCACCTCGTCGGCGCTGCGGAACGCGTCCATCAACGAGACCGCCGCGTCGCCCATCTGCAAAAGCCGGTCGTTGGGGATCACGATGAGGGTGTCGCAGCTTTCTCGCAGTGCGGAAATGCCGGTTTCGGCCTGGTTGCCGCGTCGCTTGCCCTCGAATGAGAACGGTCGGGTGACGACGCCGACGGTCAATGCGCCCAGCTTGCGGGCGATGGTGGCGACGACCGGCGCGCCACCGGTGCCGGTGCCGCCTCCTTCACCGGCGGTCACGAAGACCATGTCGGCGCCGCGGAGCAGCTCCTCGATCTCGTCCTTGGCGTCGTCGGCGGCCCTGCGCCCGACCTCGGGGTCGGCGCCGGCACCCAGACCGCGGGTCGAGTCGCGCCCGACGTCGAGCTTGACGTCGGCGTCGCTCATCAACAACGCCTGCGCGTCGGTGTTGATGGCGATGAACTCCACGCCCTTGAGTCCCTGCTCGATCATCCGGTTGACGGCGTTGACGCCGCCGCCACCGATCCCCACGACCTTGATGACAGCCAGGTAGTTGTGCGGCGGGGTCATCATTCTGTCTCCTCCCTGGTGGGATTTGGCCTATTGCGTAACAATCTGGCAAACCTAAACCTCAACTAAAGGGTTAGAGTTATGTCAAGTTGTTTCGCGCAAACAGAACGGTATTGCCGCCGCGCGCGTGATCGACGCAGGCGCGCCGACAAGCGGCGGGCGAATTTCGGGCGAATTTGTCCCCGGGCCGACGCCGGGCGCGTGGTGGCCGGCGGGTCGCTATTTGACCGTGGGCAGGTCCGGGCTCGACACGTCGTAGACGCGGCCCGGCTGGGTCAACAGGGCAGCCAGCTTCTGCGCCTTCTCGTCGGTGCGCTCATTGGTTCCCCAGATCACGGTGCGACCGTCGGTGAGCGTCAAGGTGATCGACGCGACCGACGGCGCGGCGATTCGGCCCACCTGGGCGACAACCTCGGGGCGCAGCGCGGTCAGCACCGCGAGCGCGGCCTTGGTCGCCGGGTCGGTCGGCCCGGGATTGTCGACGTCGAGGTAGGGCAGCGCCGGCGGCGGCGGTGCGGTCGCGAAGTCGACGCCGTCGCGGTCGTAGAGATGTGGGCCATCGGGAAAGTCCTTGACCACCACCGCAACCCGCTCGACGACAGTGATCCGCAGCGCCGACGGATACTGGCGTTGCACTCGTGCGCTGGCCACGCGGCGAATGGCCGCTACCCGGTCGGCGACGCCGTCGGTGTCGATCTGCAGCAGCGGCGTGCCCACTCGGACCTGCGCGGCGCCGAGCACGTCGTCACGGCTCACCGCACCGGTCCCAACGACGATGATGCTGCGGGCGGACATCACCGGTGTGAAATAGAGGACCAACCCGAGCGCCACGGTGAGGACGGTCAGCCCGACTATCGCAAGCGCGAGCGTCAAGCCCCGAACAGCCCCGCGCGGAGCGGGTTTGGCCGGGTCCGCCGGGCGCCCGCGGGCGCGGCGTTTGGCTTCCCGACGGGCCTCCTCGATCGCCATCGCACGTTGCTGCGCCGCACGGCGCTCAGCACGTTCCCGCCTCGCCCGCCGACGGGGACCCTCGACCATGTCGGGGTGTTCGGCCTGTGGCTGTTCCGCGCCATCGCCGGATTCAGCGGCCGCAATCGGTTCGGTGACAGTGACTTCCCGTAACGGATCCTCGCCTGTGCCGCCGTTTGGCTCACCCGTGACCCCGCCGTTGTGGTGCTCGGTCACGACAACACTCCCGGCCGACCCGGCGCGCCGCGGTTGGCCCGCATCCGCAGCGCGGTCACGATCTCGGGCGCCAGCATGGTGACGTCGCCTGCCCCCATCGTGACAACGACATCACCGGGACCGGCGGCCTCGGCCACCGCGACTGCGACCGCGGACATGTCCCGCAAATACTGCACCGGCACACTGACGTGCTCGGCGACACTTGCCCCGCTCACACCTGCGAGGGGTTGTTCGCGCGCGCCATAGACGTCGAGCACAAAAACCTGATCGGCGGCGTCGAGCGCGTGACCGAATTCAGCAGCGAAAGCCTTTGTCCGCGAATACAAATGCGGCTGAAACACGACCAGTGACCGGCCGGAGCCGCTCTGCTCCAGCAGCGTGCGGACCGCGTCCAGCGTGGCGCTGATCTCCGTCGGGTGGTGGGCGTAGTCGTCGAACACCCGCACCGACGCCGCGGTGCCGATCAACTCGAAGCGACGACGCACCCCTTCGAAACCGGCCAGTCCGTCGAGCACACAGTCGGCGGGAGCGCCGATCTCGATCGCGGCCAGCAGCGCGCCCAACGCATTGAGCGCCATGTGCCGGCCGGGCACTGACAGCCGCATCACCCACGGATGAATTTCGCCGTGCAGCTTCACCTGCGCGACCGCGCCGGTTCCCTGCTGTTCCCAGGACAACAGCGTCCCGTCCAACCCGTCAGACCCAGAGCCATAGGTCAGCACCCGGATTCCCAGCGCCGCAGTGCGTTTGGCCAGTGCCGCCGCGCCCGGGTCGTCGGTACAGATCACCAGCGCTCCACCCGGAGCTAGTCGCTCCGCAAACGAGTCGAACACCGCGGTGTAGGCGTCGGAACTGCCGAAGAAGTCCAGATGATCCGACTCGATATTGGTGACCACCGCGACATTCGGGGTGTACTCGAGCAGCGAGCCGTCACTCTCGTCGGCCTCGGCGACGAAACAGTCGCCGCTGCCATGATGAGCATTCGTACCGGCCTCGCCCAGCTCACCGCCGACCGCGAAGGACGGGTCGCGGCCGCAATGCTGCAGGGCCACGATGAGCATCGACGTGGTGGTCGTCTTGCCGTGCGTGCCGGTCACCATCAGCGTGGTGCGCCCGGCCATCAGCTTGGCCAGCACCGCCGGCCGCAAGACCACCGGAATGCCACGTCGCCGGGCCTCGACGAGCTCGGGGTTGGTCTTCGGAATCGCGGCGTGCGTGGTGATGACGGCGGTCGCGCCACCCGGCAACAGGTCCAGCGACGACGCGTCGTGGCCGATCCGGATCAGCGCGCCGCGTGCGCGCAGCGCACGCACACCGCGCGACTCCTTGGCGTCTGACCCCGACACCTGTCCGCCCCTGTCCAGCAGAATGCGGGCGATACCCGACATGCCCGCTCCCCCGATGCCGACCATGTGGACCCGCTGCAACTCGGGCGGCAGCGGAGGGACGTTCACCGTCGGCCCCCTCCGCCACGCGCCTGCTTCGCGACGTCCAGCGCGACCTGGGCGACGCGCTGCGCGGCCTCCGGATGACCGACCAGCGCCGCCGCCTTGGTCATCTCAGCCAGCCGCGGCCTGTCGTTGAGCAGCGTGCCGACTTGGTCGGCCACGAAAGCAGGTGTCAGGTCGGCGTCGGCCACCACGATGCCGCCGCCGGCGTTGACCACCGGCAGCGCGTTGAGCCGCTGCTCGCCGTTGCCGATCGGCAGCGGCACATAGATCGCGGGCAGGCCGACGGCGGTCACTTCGGCGACCGTCATCGCGCCGGACCGGCAGATCGCCAAATCGGCCGCAGCGTAGGCCAAATCCATCCGGCTCAGGTAGGGCACCGCGACATACGGCGGGTCACCGGCTTCCGGGGTGCGTAGTTCGATGGTGTTCTTGGCGCCGTGGGCGTGCAGCACCCCCACGCCGGCGGCCGCCAGGTCGCCGGCGGCCGCGGCGACCGCCCGGTTGATGGACGCGGCTCCTTGCGAGCCGCCGAACACCAACAGCACCCGCGCGTCCTCGGCGAAGCCGAAGTGCGCGCGCGCCTCCGATCGCAGTGCCGCGCGGTCCAGCGAGGTGATGGCCGCCCGGACCGGCACGCCGACCACCTCGGCGTGCGGCAGGCCGGGGTCGGGGACTGCAGACAACACCCGCTTGGCGCTGCGCGCGCCAATGCGGTTGGCCAGGCCGGCGCTGGCGTTGGCTTCGTGGATCACCACCGGCACACGCCGCCCCCGCCGGGCCGCGCCGCGGGCGGCGATATACGCCGGCAGCGACACGTATCCGCCGAAGCCGATCACGACGTCAGCCTCGACCTTGTCCAGCACCGCACGGGTTTGCCGGATGGCACGGAATACCCGCAGCGGCAGGCGAGCCAGGTCGCCGGTGGGTTTACGGGGCAACGGCACCGGGGTGATCAGCTCAAGCGAGTACCCGCGCTCGGGCACCAGCTTGGTCTCCAAACCCCGTGCGGTGCCCAGTGCGGTGATCCGGACCTGCGGATCCAGGGCGACCAGGGCGTCGGCGACGGCCATCGCGGGTTCGACGTGGCCGGCCGTACCGCCCCCCGCGAGCACGACCGACAACGAGGAGTCTTTGACCGAGTCGTTCACGGATTTGCCGCCCAGGAAGCCTCGGCCGCTAGGCGGGGTAGGAACGGGTGGTGTTGTCGTACCGCAGCTTTAGGTTTAAGTGCATGAACCTCGTCCGCTATCGATACAGGCTGCGTCCCGGCGCGACCGCGACGGCGGCATTGTTGCGAGAGTGGGACCGCTGCCGCTGGGTGTGGAATCAGGCGGTTGCGCGGCTCAACGAGTCCGGCGCGTGGGTCCGCGACAACACTCTTACGGACTGGCGGCGGGAGCATGAATGGCTGCGTGAGGGTTCGGTGGTTGCCCAGCAGCAGATGCTGCGTAACTTTCGTGCCAAGCGCGCGAAGGGTAAGGGCCGTCGTAAGTTCAAATCGGGCAAGCGCAGTCTGCCGAGCTTGAACTACACCAAGCGGGGATTTGCCGTCAGAGGCGGCCAATTGTCTCTGGCTGGTGGACTGTCGATTCCGGTGGTGTGGTCTCGCGAGCTTCCATCTGAACCGAGCAGTGTCCGCGTTTACCGCGACAGTATCGGGCATTGGTACGTCAGCTTCGTCGTGCGCCGTGACAACCAGGCGCTGCCGCCCTGCAAGCGGCCCATCGGTATCGACTGGGGAGTGCGCGCGGTGGCGACTACCACCGACCCCGAATACGATTTGCCGCATCCCGAATATGGCAAACGCGCCGCTAGGGAGCTTGCTCGCCGACAACGGGCGATGGCGCGACGCAAACCAGGACCGGGTGAACGAGCATCCAAGGGCTATCTGGGCGCCAAGCGTGTTGTCGCCAAGCTGTCGAAGAAGGTTGCCCGGCAGCGGCAAGACACCGCGCGTAAGTGGGCCACCAAGGTCGTCGCCGATCATGGGTCGTTGGCAGTTGAGGATTTCAAGCCGCGGTTTTTGGCTAAGTCCCGGATGTCGCGCAAGTCCGCCGACGGCATCATCGGCGCGACCAAGGCGACGCTGATTGAGTATGCCCAGCGGGCGGGTCGGAAGGTGGTGTTGGTGCCGCCCGCCTACACGACCATGACGTGCAGCGGTTGCGGTGCGAGAGCCAAGTCCCGCCTGCTGCTGTCGGAACGGGTTTACGTCTGCGAATCCTGCGGAATAATTCGGGATCGCGACCGAAACGCTGCCAGAGTCATTCTGGACAGGGCTGGTCTCAACCCTGCCGGTGCTGAAGCTGTAAGACATTCCGATCTCCATCAGGTTCGGGTGCTGGCCGAGCCGGGAATCCCCGCCCTTTAGAGCGAGGAGGATGTCAACCGTAGCGCTGACCTTCCATTGCGCGACCGCGCCGGGCGTGTGCATGACGCTGGCCGGTGTACCGCTGTCCGCCTCCATGATGCCCTGCCCGCGAAGTCCGCCGATCCACCGCGGCCGGTCGCGCCGGCCGCGCAGCACGAGCGGCGGGCGCCTTGCGCTGCGGCTTTGTCGGCTGCGGCCGGCCCCGCAGCCTGTCACGCAGCGCCTCGACGCGGGTCGGCGCATAGGGCTCGGGCAGTGGCAACCGCAGCAGCCGGTTCATCCGGTCGTCGCGGCCGGCTCGCAGCGCGGCAACGGCCTCGGGTTCGTGGCGAGCCGCATTTGCCATCATGCCGATCATCAAAAGCGTTGTGGCCGTTGATGTACCACCGGCAGAGATGAGAGGCAGCTGGATACCGGTGACGGGCAGCAGGCCGATCACGTAGCCGACATTGATAAACGACTGGCCGATCACCCACATCGTGGTGCTCGCGGTCAGCAGCCGCAGGAACGGGTCGGCAGACCGTCGCGCAATGCGCATGCCGGTGTAGGCGAACAGCCCGAACAGCCCCAGCAGGCCCAGCGCTCCGACCAGGCCGAGTTCCTCGCCGATGATCGCGAAGATGAAGTCGTTGTGGGCGTTGGGCAGATAGTTCCACTTGGCCGTGCCCTGGCCCAGACCGTCGCCGAAGATACCGCCATTGGCCAGCGCGAACTTCGCCTGCCTGGCCTGATACCCCGAGTCCTGCGGATCCTGGCCGGGGTTCAGCCACGAGCGCACGCGGTCGGACCGGTAACCCGCGGACACCGCCAGGATCGCCGCCGCCACGATCGCGGCGAACAGCGAACTCAGGAACACCCGCAGCGGTAGTCCGGCGTACCAGAACAACCCCAGCAGGATGATGCCCATCGAGACCGTCTGTCCCAGGTCGGGCTGCGCGACGATCAGGGCCAGCGCGATGACCGCCGCCGGCACCAGCGGGATCAGCATTTCCCGCAGCGAGGCTCGCTCCATGCGCCGCGCGGCCAGCAGGTGAGCGCCCCAGATCGCCAACGCGATCTTGGTCAGTTCGGAGGGCTGCATCGAGAAGCCCGCGATCACGAACCAGCCACGAGAGCCGTTGGCTTCCTTGCCGATTCCCGGGATCAGCACCAAAACCAGCATCACCATGGTCGCCGCGAAACCGGAGAACGCCATCCGCCGCATGAACCGCACCGGCAGCCGCAGCGCCAGATAGCACGCGACCAGCCCGATGACGGTCCACAGCACCTGGCGGCCGAAGATGACCCACGCCGACCCGTCGTCGTCGTAGGAACGCACTCCGGACGCGGAGAGCACCATGGTCAGACCCAGCGTGGTCAACAGCGCGGCCACGGCGATGATCAGGTGAAACGACGTCATGGGCCGGCCCAGCCAGGCCCCGAACCGGGTGCGCGGCCCGGCGGTGGCGGTAGCGGGCGTTTTACCGGAGACCGCGGGGCTCTCGTCGGGCTCCACCGCGCTTGTCTCCCCCGACCCGCTCGGCGTGCTCTCCGTGGGCTGCCCGTCCTTGGTTCCCCGGCGTAGCAACCGGGTCAACCTGTTGTTCACGCCTGCTATCCGGCCGTGGCGCGCACGGCGGCCGCGAACGCGTCGCCGCGGGCGGCGTAGCCGCTGAACTGGTCAAATGAGGCTCCGGCCGGTGCCAGCAGCACCGTGTCCCCGGGGTGCGCCAGGTCTCGGGCAGCAACGACGGCCGCGTTCATCACGCGAATGCCGACAGCCTCGTCCGACGGAGGAATCACTGTTGTCACATGAGTAACAGGAGACTCAGCAGTCGCATGCATACCAGCATCCTCGCCTGTCACAACCTGTACGACCGGGACATCCGGCGCGTGTCGCGATAACGCCTCGGCAACCGCTGCCCGATCACGGCCGATCAGCACCGCCCCGACCAGGCGCGGAGCGATCCTGGCCACCGTCTCGTGCACCGACGCGCCCTTGAGCAGACCACCGGCTATCCACACCACCCGCGGGTACGCCAGCACGGATGCCTCGGCGGCGTGCGGATTGGTGGCCTTGGAATCGTCGACGTAGCTGATCTGGTCGACGACGGCGACCAGCTCGGCGCGGTGCCGGCCCACCCGAAACGTCGTCAGCGCGGCCGCGACCGCCGCCGCGGGCACCCCGACGCTGCGCGCCAGGGCGGCGGCCGCCAATGCGTCGAGCACCCCCACCGGACCGGGCACCGGGATCGACGAGACGGGAGCCAACGCCAGGCCGTCGGAGCCGGCTGAAAAGGCCCTGTCGACCAGCATGCCGTTGCGCACTCCGAGCTCCCCGACGGCAGGTTCGCCGAGCCGGAAGCCGACGCGTACCGGCGCGCGGATGGCGGGGCTGGCCGACAGCAACGCCGCGGCGCGCGGGTCGTCCAGCCCGGCCACCGCCACCCGGCCGGTCAGCACCCGTGCCTTGTCGGCGCTGTAGTCGGCGAGGGTGCCATGCCAGTCCAGATGGTCTTCGGCGATGTTGAGCACCACGCCGGCCTCCGGCCGCACCGACGGCGCCCAGTGCAGCTGGAAGCTGGACAGCTCGACGGCCAGCAGGTCGGCGGGCTCGCGCAGAACATCCAGCACCGGGCTGCCGATGTTGCCGCACAGCCTGCTTCGCAGGCCTGCGGACGTGAGCATGGCCTGCAGCATCGACGTGGTGGTCGTCTTGCCGTTGGTGCCGGTGACCGCGAGCCAGCGCCGCGGCGGCCCGTAGTGACCGGACGCGTCGAGCCGCCAGGCCAGCTCGACGTCGCCCCAGACCGGTACACCCGATGATGCCGCGGCGGCCGGCACCGGCGCAGTCGGCGGAAAGCCAGGACTGGTCACGACCAGCGCGTAGTCAGTGATGTGCTGTGCGGCGGTCGACGAATCCACCGTCGCCGTCCCGGCGTCGGCGAACTGCTCGCGGGTCGCCGGATCGTCGTCGCAGAGCGTTGCCGTCACGCCCAGCGGTGCCAGCGCCGTCAGCACCGAGCGCCCGGTCACACCGCCGCCCGCGACCAGCACCGGCGTCGTCGCCGACAACGGCTCGAGCGCGGGGTTGTGGCTCATCTCCCGCCGGTGGCGGCGAGCCACTCGCTGTAGAACAGCGCCACCCCCAGCCCGCAGCTGATCGCGGTGAGCAGCCAGAACCGGATGATCACCGTGGTTTCGGCCCAGCCAACGAGCTCGAAGTGGTGGTGGAAGGGCGCCATCCGGAACACCCGCCGACCGGTGGTGCGGAAGGCCAGGATCTGCACCACGACCGAAACGATTTCGGCGACGAAAAGCGATCCGAGCACGACCGCGAGGATCTCGGTACGGCTGGTCACCGAGATCCCGGCGATGATGCCGCCCAAGGCCAGCGATCCGGTGTCTCCCATGAAGATCTTGGCCGGCGCGGCGTTCCACCACAGAAACCCGATGCAGGCACCCGCCGTCGCGGCCGCGATGATCGCCAGGTCCAGCGGATCGCGCACGTTGTAGCAACCCGGACCCGGCGTGGCCGCGCAGGCGTTGCGGTACTGCCAGAAGGTGATCAGCACGTAGGCGGCAGTGACCATGCCCATGCTGCCGGCGGCCAGCCCGTCCAGCCCGTCGGTGACGTTGACCGCATTTGACCAGGCGCTGACGACAATCACGCAGAAAAGCACGAATAGCGCGGGACCCAGTGTGACGGTGGCGATTTCACGCACGTAGGAAAGTTCGGAGGTGCCCGGCGTCAGACCGGCGTCGTTACGGAACTGCAACACCAGAACGCCGACGAGCACCGCGGCGGTGATCTGCCCGACGGTCTTGGCCGTCTTGTTCAGCCCCAGATTGCGGGAGCGACGGATCTTGATCAGGTCATCGAGGAACCCGACCGCGCCCAGCGTGGTCGCCAAAAACAGCACCAACAGCCCCGACGCCGACGGCCCCTCGCCGTTGAAGGCCAGACCGGCCAGGTGGGTGCCCAGGTAGCCCGCCCAGATGCCCGCCAGGATCGCCACCCCACCCATCGACGGCGTTCCGCGCTTCGTCTTGTGGCTCGGCGGGCCGTCTTCGCGGATCTCGTGACCGAAGCCCTGCCTGGTGAACAGCCGGATCAGCATCGGGGTCAGGAGGATGGACACCGTCAGCGCAATGGCCACGGAGACGAGGATGTCGATCATCGGCGATCGCCCTGGCCGTCAGCGGTGTCGGCGACCAGCGAGTCGGCCAGTGCCCCCAGGCCCGCGGCGTTGGAAGCCTTGACCAGCACCACGTCCCCGGGCTGCAGTTCGGCCCGCAGCAGGGTCAGGGCGGCGTCGGCGTCGTCGACGAGAGCAGCCTCTCCGGCCCACGACCCTTCCATGACCGCGCCGTGGTGCATGGCGCTCATAGACCTCCCCGTTCCCACGACAATGAGTCGAGACACATCTAAGCGCACCGCCAGCCTGCCGATGCGGTCATGTTCGGATATCGCGTCCTCGCCGAGCTCGGCCATCTCGCCCAACACGGCCCAGCTACGGCGGCGGACGGCTCCGCTACCGCCGCGGGCGATCCAGGCCAGAGCCTGCAATCCGGCCTGCATGGAATCCGGGTTCGCGTTATAGGCGTCGTCGATGACGGTGACCCCGTCGGCGCGGGTGCTGACCCGCATGCGGTGCTGCGACACCGGCCCGGCGCCGGCCAACGCCTGCGCTACCTGCTCGCCGCTGGCGCCGCATTCCAGCGCTACCGCGGCCGCGCACAGCGCATTGCTCACCTGATGGTCGCCGTGCACGGCCAGCCGGATTTCAACAACGGAGTCGGCGCCCGTGTGCAAGGTGAACTGCGGACTGGCCAGCTCGTCGAGTACGACGGGACCGGCCCACACGTCAGCGGGTCCGGCATCGGTCCGGCTGTGCCGGCTGACCCGCACCACGCGCGCCGCGGTCACATCGGCCATCGCCGCCACCGCCGGGTCGTCCACATTCAGGACGACCACCCCGGATCGCGGAACAGCCTGTGGCAGTTCGGATTTGGTCTGTGCTATGGCTTCGCGTGAGCCAAACTCGCCCAGATGCGCGGTACCGACATTGAGCACCACCCCGATGGCCGGCGGCGCGATCGCTGCCAGCTCGGCGATGTTGCCCGGGTGGCGCGCCGAGAGCTCCAGAATCAAGTAGTCGGTGCTGGCGGTGGCACGTAGGACGGTCCACGGGTGGCCCAGCTCGTTGTTGAACGACCCGGGCGGCGCCACCACCTCGCCGAGCGGCGCGAGCACCGCGGCCAGCAGGTCTTTCGTCGACGTCTTGCCGGACGAACCGGTGATCCCGACGATGGTCAGCCCGCCGGCCACCAGCTCGGCGGCCACCGCCGCAGCCAGTTTGGCCAGCGCGGCCAGCACCGCTGCTCCCGACCCGTCGGTGTCGTGCTCGAGAACACCGGCCTGCCCACCGCCGTGCGGTGCTGCGGGCGCGATAGGGCTGACGATGATCGCCGGCACACCGACCGGCCGGGCCGCCAACACCGCGACCGCCCCGGCGGCCACCGCCGAAGCCGCATGATCGTGCCCGTCGACACGGGCCCCCGGCAACGCCAGGAACAACCCGCCGGAAGTGACTTTGCGGGAGTCGAATTCGACGGTTCCGGTGACATGCAATCCCGCGGCATCCTCCGCCGAGATGTCAGCCAGATCGCCGCCGACGATGGCGGCGATCTGCGCGACGGACAGATCGATCATCTGCGGGCCTCGAGCGCGGCGGCGAGCTCGATCCGGTCGTCGAACGGCTGGGTCTGCCCGCCGCGGGTCTGACCGGTTTCGTGGCCTTTGCCGGCGATCAGCACCACGTCGCCGGGAGCTGCCCAGGCGACCGCGTGGTCGATGGCTTCGCGCCGGTCGCCGATCTCGATGACTCGTGCGGCCGTGCCGGGTTCTGCTGTGCCGGCCAGGATCTCGCGGCGGATCGCCGCGGGATCCTCACTGCGGGGGTTGTCGTCGGTCACGACCACGAGGTCGGCCAGTTCGGCGGCGATCCGGCCCATCGGCGCCCGCTTGCCCGGGTCGCGGTCACCACCGGCGCCGAACACCACGGCCAGCCGGCTGTCCGGGCGGCGCAGTGATTGCAGTACCGCGCCCAACGCGCCCGGCTTATGCGCGTAGTCGACCAGCGCGAGAAAGTCCTGGCCGCGGTCGATCTGCTCGAGCCGCCCGGGGACCCGGGTAGCCCGCA
Organism: Mycobacterium sp.; assembly: GCA_035642315.1. GTDB lineage: Bacteria > Actinomycetota > Actinomycetes > Mycobacteriales > Mycobacteriaceae > Mycobacterium. Next base: position 3,583 of record DASQSQ010000189.1, on the reverse strand, counting down.
ACCCGGTTGACGCCTGCTCCGGTGAAACACCGAGCGCATCGATAATCGCCAGCGCCACAAGGCAATTGGCGATGTTGTATTCGCCCGGCAGCGGGACGCCGACCCGGTGGTGCACGCCGGCGGGGTCGACCGCGGTGAACTCCTGCTCGCCCCCATCGGCCGTCACGCCTTCGGCGCGCCAATCCGCGAGCCGGCCTTGCGCGCTGACGGTGACCGGCGCGTCGGCGCGGTCGGCCATCAGCCGACCGGCGTCGTCGTCGACGCAGACCACCGCGCGAGCGGCACGCAGCGGCGAAGACGGGTCGAACAAGCGGGCCTTGGCCTCGAAGTAGTCCTCCATTGTCGGGTGGAAGTCGAGGTGGTCGCGGGACAGGTTGGTGAAACCACCGACCGCGAAGTGAATGCCGTCGACGCGGCCCAAGGTCAGCGCGTGACTGGACACCTCCATCACCACGGTGTCAACGCCGCGTTCGGCCATCACCGCCAGCAGGGCCTGCACTGCGGGCGCCTCTGGCGTGGTCAGCGTGCTGGGGATGTCGACGCCGTCGATCCGCAGGCCGACGGTGCCGATGAGTCCCACCGTTCGCCCGGCCGCCCGTAGTCCTGCCTCGATCAGATACGTCGTGGTCGTCTTGCCCGACGTTCCGGTAACGCCGACGACGGCGAGGCGCTGCGAGGGGTGGTCGTACACGGTCGCGGCGAGTTCGCCGAGCACGCTGCGGGGTTCGGGATGAACCAACACCGGCACCGCAGCCGACCCTTGGGCTTGGGCGGCGATTTGTGCGACGCCGGCGGCGTCGGTGAGCACCGCGACAGCCCCGCGCTCGATCGCGTCGCCGAGATAGCGGGCGCCGTGAGTCGACGCGCCGGAAAGTGCGGCGAACAGATCACCCGATTGCACGTCCTGGGCTCGCAGCGTGACACCGGTGATGCGCAGATCGGGAACCAGGCTGCCCTCGGCGGGTACCGCGCCCACTTGGGCGGCCAGCGTCGATAGCGGCACACCCAAGCCGCTGGCCGGGCGTAGCCCGACAGGCACCGTGGGCACCGATACCACCTTCCTCCGCTGTCTTACGCCGGCTGTTCCCGAGGCCTTAACCGGCCATGACCCTACCGATCCTGGGAGTCCCGACGATAAGGTTCCCGGCTTTGCCGGACAGTTGTATGGGGCGGTCGCTGACTTCGGCTCAGACCCGGCCGTCGCCGGCCGCGCGCAGGTTCTCCGCGTTGTCGCGCTCTAGGGCCGCATATTCGATTCCGTCATTGGTCAGGTCCAACGCATGAGCTCCGACCCTGGCCAACAACCCGCGCGAGGTCTCCAGCCAGGTCGACGTCTTGAGGCTCAGCGCGGCAGCAGAGGCGCCCACCCAGCCCGACTGGACGTTCGTTATCCGATTGTCCGACGACAAGTGCGCACTCGCCAGGTCGTCACCTTGGGCAGACACCTGCGCCGCCGAGCCCGCCAGAGCCGCTAGGTCGACCCGAAACCTTGGCTGCGCCATCACACCACCTCACGCCGAAGCCTGACGAGCCGCAAGTCAGCGGCGCGCCTACATGGCCTGCAATGTCAGCGGCGGGCCGGGATCGGGTGACAGGGGAACGTTTTCGCGCTGCAACAGCCAGCCGGCGATGTTGTGGAACAGCGGAGCTGCCGAGTGGCCCGGCGTCCCGTCCGCGTTGGTCGCCGGGTTGTCCATCATGATGCCGATGACATAGCGCGGGTCGTCGGTCGTGGCCATCCCGGCGAAGGTGATCCAGTAGACGTTGTCGAAGTAGCAGCCGCAGGCCGGGTTGATCTGCTGCGCCGTGCCGGTCTTGCCGGAGATCTGGTAACCCTCAACCGCCGCCGCCGGTCCGGTGCCCTGCTGGACGCCCCGCGGATCATGCTGCACGACACCGCGCAGCATGTTGCGGACGATCTTCGCCGTCTCCGGCGACACCACCCGAATGCCTTCTGGGCGCGGCTCTTCGGTGCGGGTGCCGTCTGGTGCGATGGTGGCCTTGATGATTCGCGGCGGCATCCGCAGTCCGTCGTTGGCGATCGCCTGATACATGCCGGTCATCTGCAGCAGGGTCATCGAAAGGCCTTGCCCGATAGGCAGGTTGGAGAATGTGCTGCCCGACCATTGGTCGATGGGTGGCACCAGCCCGGCGCTCTCACCGGGCAGACCGACCCCGGTGCGCTGACCCAGCCCGAACTTGCGCAGCATGTCGAAGTAGCGTTGCGGTCCGACGCGCTGGGCCAGCATCAACGTGCCCACGTTGGACGACTTTGAGAACACGCCGGTGGTGGTGTACGGCGCCACGCCGTGATTCCACGCGTCGTGCACGTTGACCCCGCCCATGTTGATCGAGCCGGGCACCTGCAGCACCTCATCGGGATTGCTGACCCCGTACTCGATCACCGAAGCGGCCGTGACGACCTTGTTCACCGACCCAGGTTCGAACGGCGATGTGACCGGCAGATCGCCCATCTGCTTGTTGCCCTGACGCCCGATGTCCTGAGACGGGTCGAAGGTGTTGTCGTTGGACATGGCCAGCACTTCGCCGCTCTTGGCATCCAGCACTACCGCCGAGACATTGCGTGCCCCGGACAGGTTCTTGGCCTGCTGAACCTGCTGCTGCACATAGAACTGAATATCGTCGTCCAGGGTGAGCTGGACGGTCGAGCCGTTGGCCGCCCTGTGCTGATTGCGGTAGCTGCCGGGGATGACCACGCCGTCGGAGCCGCGGTCGTAGGTGATAGAGCCGTCCGTGCCGGCCAGCTCGGCGTCCATCGAATCTTCCAATCCGAGCAGACCATGGCCGTCCCAGTCGATTCCGCCGACGATGTTGGCCGCCAGCGATCCGCCGGGATACTGGCGCAGGTCTTGGCGTTCGGTGCCCACCTCGGGGTATTTGGTGGTGATGACGGTGGCGATCGCGGGGTCGACGGCGCGGGCCAGATAGACGAATGTCTCGTCGCTGCGCAGCTTCTTCAGCAGGGTGGCCTTGTCCGGCTTGTTGTTCAGCCGCAGTGCCACCTCTTTGGCGATCTCCGCCAATCGCTTTTCCGGATCGGGGGCCTTCGCGTTCTTCTGTTTGGCCTCCGCCAGCTGCTTGTGGATCTTGCGCGGCTGAAATGTCAGCGCGCGAGCCTCCATGGTGAACGCGAGTTGGTCGTTGTTGCGGTCGATGATGCTGCCGCGCAACGCTTTTTGGACATCGGTGACCTTGAGTTGGCCGGCGGCCTCGGCTCGTAGCCCGGATGCGCGCGGCACTTGCAGGTAGAACAGCTGAACCGCCGCCAGCAGCAGCGCGAGGAAAATCACCGCGTTGCCTGCTTTGTGCCGGAAGGCGAACGACGCGCCGCGGCTTCCGAGCTCGACGGCCTGGCGGGTACGACGATCCCGCGCGGAGCGCACCGGTGGGCTCGCCTTCGCCTGCGCATCCTTTTTCGGCGCCGTCGATTTCTTCGGCTTCTTGGCCGACTTCAGAGCTCGACGTGGCAGCGGTCGCGATGATCGGCTGCCCGACCGGTCTCCGCGGCTCACCGTGCAGCGCCGGGCGTTGTCACGGTCAACGGGCCGAACTGCTCGCCGAT
>DASQSQ010000188.1:0-6851 GCA_035642315.1 Mycobacterium sp. | reverse complement strand
CAGCTGTCCGCGATGAGTGTGGCCGCCCACAAGTTCGGCGGCCCGCCCGGCGTGGGCGCGCTGCTGCTGCGCCGGGACGTCGGCTGCACGCCGTTGTCGCACGGCGGCGGTCAGGAACGCGACATTCGCTCCGGCACTCCCGACGTCGCCGGTGCCGTCGGCATGGCGACAGCCATGCAGCTTGCCGTCGACGGGCTGGAGGCCAACAGCGCGCGGCTGCGGGTGCTGCGCGATCGTCTGATCGACGGCGTGCTGGCAGGCGTCGAGGACACTCGCCTCAACGGTGCGCAAGGATCCCGACGGCTCCCGGGCAACGCGCACTTCACCTTCGACGGGTGCGAAGGCGATGCATTGCTGATGTTGTTGGACGCCAACGGAATCGAATGCTCGACCGGGTCGGCGTGCACGGCCGGAGTCCCACAGCCGTCGCATGTGCTGCTGGCGATGGGCGCCGACGCTGCCAGTGCCCGCGGATCGTTGCGATTGTCGTTGGGGCACACCAGTGTCGAGGCGGATGTCGACGCCGCACTGCGCGTGCTGCCTGCCGCGGTGGCCCGCGCCCGGCAGGCCGCGCTGGCCGCCGCTGGGGCGACGCGATGAGGGTCCTCGCCGCGATGAGCGGCGGCGTCGATTCGTCGGTCGCCGCCGCCCGCATGGTCGACGCCGGGCACGACGTGGTCGGCGTGCATCTGGCGCTGTCGCAGGCGCCGGGCACCTTGCGCACGGGCTCGCGGGGCTGCTGCTCCAAGGAGGACGCGGGCGATGCCCGGCGGGTCGCCGATGTGCTCGGAATCCCGTTCTATGTATGGGATTTCGCGGACAAATTCAAAGAAGACGTGATCGACGATTTCGTGTCGTCCTACGCCCGCGGCGAGACCCCGAATCCGTGTGTGCGGTGCAACGAGCGAATCAAGTTCTCGGCGCTGGCGGCGCGCGCATTGGCATTGGGCTTCGACGCGGTAGCCACCGGGCACTACGCCCGGCTGTCTGACGGGCGGCTGCGTCGGGCCGTCGACCGGGATAAGGATCAGTCATACGTCCTGGCGGTGCTGACCTCCAGTCAACTGCGCCATGCCGCGTTCCCGATCGGCGATACACCCAAGCCGCGGATCCGCGCCGAAGCAGCGCGCCGCGGCCTGGCGGTCGCGGACAAGCCGGACAGCCATGACATCTGCTTCATCCCGTCCGGTGATACCCGCGCTTTCCTGGGGGCCCGGATCGGGGTGCGCAGCGGCTCGGTCGTCGACCAGCGGGGGACCGTGCTGGCCACCCATGACGGGGTGCACGGTTTCACCATCGGCCAGCGCAAGGGACTGGGCATCGCGGGCCCGGGTCCGGACGGCCAGCCCCGCTACGTCACCGGTATCGACGCCGACAGCGGCACCGTGCAGGTTGGCTCGGTCGCCGACCTCGATGTCTGGCATCTGACCGGGCAGCAGCCGGTCTTCACGGCGGGGGCGCCGCCGGTCGGACCCGTCGAGTGCGTGGTGCAGGTGCGTGCGCACGGTGAGACCGTCGATGCGATCGCCGAGTTGGCGGGCGACGAGCTCGTGGTGCGCCTGCGCACGGCGCTACGCGGTGTGGCGCCGGGACAGACGCTGGTGCTCTACCGCCCCGACCCCGACGGCGACGAGGTGATCGGCAGCGCGACCATCGCCTAGCTGGGCACGTTGGCGGCGATGTTGGTGATGACGATCGTCGACACCGAGTCCGGGAAGCCGCAGTAGGTGACCTCCATCAGCACCACCGATTTGACCTGGTAATCACGTCCGCAGTCGCCGGGGCGCGTCTGCAGCGATCGGTCATCGGCGGTCCAGGGGCTGACGAAGGCTGCACCGGCCGACGTGCTCGCGCAGTCCCGCACGGTGGCCACCAAGGCGTCGAAGGCATGGCGTGCGGTGTTGGTGTCGCGATAGGCTGCGGCGCCCTCCGAGATCAGCCCGCCGCGAGGCGGGTACTGGAACGTCGTCTTGTGGAAGTCTTCGATGTCGGGTCCGAAGGTGGCGGTTTCCTCGTAGACGAACCGGCATTGCGGCGGCGCGGTCTGGGCGAGCGTGTCGACGTCGACTGGGGACTTGGCGTCCATCGACGGGATGATTGTGAGGTGCTCGTCGGCGCCGGTGATCGCGCGCATGCGGTCCTGATCGAGCAGCACGCGGTCGACGTCGACGCCGGCGATAAGGGGTTCGGTGCCGAACGGGGCCACCGCGGCGCCGTCCACCACCCGGGTGCATCCCGCGGCCAGCAGGGCCGCGCAACACAGCACCAGCCGGTGGGTCATCTTGTGAGCCTAATCGCGCTGACTTGCCCTGGCACGGGCCGTGCGGAAGCCGATCGAATACGGTTGGCCGGTGAGCGTTTTCGCAAACGCCAGCGGCACCGGGTCGTGGCCCGGCACCGCGGCGCGGCCCGCGGCCGAGGTTGTCGTCGGTGAGCTCGGTGCCGCGATGGCCCATGTCGTCGAGTTGCCCGCCAGGGGAGTGGGCGCCGACATCGTGGGGCGCGCCGGTGCGCTGCTGATCGACGTGGCCATTGACACGGTGCCGCGTGGCTACCGGGTGGCGGCCCGGCCGGGCGCGGTGACCCGCCGCGCGGTCAGCCTGCTCGACGAAGACATCGACGCGCTGGAAGAGGCATGGGAGACCGCGGGATTGCGGGGGAGCGGACGGCCGGTCAAGGTGCAGGCGCCCGGTCCGATCACATTGGCCGCCGAGCTGGAACTGGCCAACGGGCACCGGGCGATCACCGATCTCGGTGCCGTACACGACATCGCCGCCTCGCTCGCCGAAGGCGTCGGTGCGCATCGGGCCGCGGTGTCGCGTCGACTCGACACGCCCGTGGTGGTGCAATTCGACGAGCCGTCGCTGCCGGCGGCGGTGGCCGGCCGGCTCGCCGGAGTGACCACACTGAGCCCGGTGGCCCCGATCGACGAGACACTGGCTACCACATTGTTGGACACCTGTGTGGCCGCCGCGGGCGCCGAGGTGTCAGTGCACAGCTGCGCGACGGCATTGCCGTGGAAAGTGTTGCAGTGCAGCAATATTGCCGCAGTATCGGTCGACGTGACGAGACTGGAGACCGCCGATCTGGATGCCGTCGCGGAGTTCGTCGACTCGGGTCGCGCCGTCGTGCTCGGCGTCATCTCGTCAAGCACACCGGCGCGGCGTCCATCGGCCGAGGAGGTGGCAGCCGCCGTCGTGGCGGTCACCGACCGGCTCGGCTTCGGCCGCGCGGCGCTGCGCGATCGGATCGGCGTCACCCCGTCGTGCGGTCTGGCCGCGGCGACGCCGCAGTGGGCCCGCACCGCCATCGGCCTGGCCCGGCAGGCCGCCGAAGCCTTCGCCGACGACCCCGACGCCATCTGAAAAGTGCAACCGAAAGGTTGCGTAACGGCCTTGAATCGTGCTGTACTGATGAGCAACCAGGAGGTTGCATATGAGCACTGATCGAATCGAGAAGCAGGTGGTGTTGCGCGCGCCGATAGACCGGGTGTGGCGTGCGATCAGCGACTCGCAGGAGTTCGGGCGCTGGTTCGGCGTCCGCGTCGACGGGCCCTTCGTCGCCGGGGCCTCGGTCACCGCGACGATCGTCGGCACCACCGTCGACGAGGAGGTCGCCGAGCTGCAGCGGCCGCATGCCGGGGCGAAAGCGACCTGGCAGATCGTCGCCGTGGAGCCGCCGCGGCGATTCGCATACCGCTGGCATCCGTTCGCGGTCGAGCCGGGCCCTGGCCCCCAGGACGACGCCGCGATGCCCACCACGCTGATCGAGTTCACGCTGTCGCCGACCACGGACGGCGTGCTGCTCACCATCGTCGAGTCCGGATTCGACGCCATTCCCGCGGCGCGCCGGTCGGCGGCGTTCGAGGCCAACAGCGGAGGCTGGGCCAAGCAGGTCGAACTGGTGCGAAAGTATCTGGCGCTGGAGCAGCGGGTGTGACGGCGACAATCGCGGCGGCACCCGTCTTTGACGCGCTCGGCGACGCCAACCGGCTGCGCATCGTCGTCCGGCTGTGTGACGGCGGCCCGAGCTCGACTTCGCAAGTGACCCAAGCGGTCTCGGTCACTCGCCAGGCGGCCACCAAGCATCTGGAATTGCTGCAGGCCGCAGGGCTGGTCAGCAGCAGCCGGCGCGGCCGGGAGCGGATCTGGACCCTGCAGACCCAGCCACTGGCTCAGGCCAGCGACTTCCTCGACCAGCTGTCCCGGCGCTGGGACGCCGCCATCGACCGGTTGCGGGCTTACGTGGAGGACTGAGCTGTCGGCGTGCTCCGATAGCCTGCCAAGGTGAGCTCAGCAGAGGCTGATCCCGTCGCGCCGGAGATCCGTCGGCTTTGGCGCGAACTGGCCGACGAGGTGCGCGAACACCAGTTCCGCTACTACGTGCGCGACGCGCCGATCATCTCCGACGCGGACTTCGACAAGCTGCTGCGCCGGCTGTCCGCGCTCGAGGACGAGCATCCCGAGCTGCGCACGCCGGATTCGCCGACCCAACTTGTCGGCGGCGCGGGCTTCGCGACGGACTTCACCTCGGCCGAGCACCTGGAGCGGATGCTGTCGCTGGACAACGTGTTCAGCACCGAGGAGTTCGACGTGTGGGCGGCGCGCATCCACGCCGAGGTCGGCGACGAAGTGCCCTTCCTGTGCGAGCTCAAGATCGACGGTGTCGCACTGGCTTTGGTCTACCGTGACGGACGGCTGGTCCGTGCCGCAACCCGGGGCGACGGCCGCACCGGCGAGGACGTCACGCTCAATGCGCGCACGATTGACGACGTCCCCGAGCGGCTCACCGCCAGCGACAAGTATCCGGTACCCGACGTACTCGAGGTGCGGGGTGAGGTGTTCTTCCGGCTCGCCGATTTCGAAGCGCTCAATGCCGCCCTGGTCGAAGACGGCAAGGCGCCGTTCGCCAACCCACGCAACAGTGCGGCGGGATCGCTGCGGCAGAAGGATCCGTCTGTCACCGCTCGACGCAAGCTGCGGATGATCTGCCACGGCTTGGGACATATCGAGGGGTTCCGGCCGCCCACCCTGCACGACGCGTACCTAGCTCTGGGCGCGTGGGGCCTGCCGGTGTCCGAACACACGACGCGGGTGGAGAACGCCACCGGCGCGCTTGAACGCATCGGCTACTGGGGCGAGCACCGCCATGACGTGGACCATGAAATCGACGGCGTCGTCGTGAAAATCGACGATGTGGCGCTGCAGCGCAGGCTGGGTTCCACGTCGCGGGCACCGCGGTGGGCGATTGCTTACAAGTACCCGCCCCAAGAGGTACAGACCGAGCTGCTCGACATCCGGGTCAACGTCGGGCGGACCGGACGCGTCACGCCGTTCGCATTCATGACGCCGGTCACCGTTGCCGGATCGACGGTGGGGCTGGCCACCCTGCACAACGCCGCCGAGGTCAAGCGCAAGGGTGTGTTGATCGGCGACACGGTCGTGATCCGCAAAGCCGGCGACGTGATCCCCGAAGTGCTGGGCCCCGTCGTCGACTTGCGCGACGGATCTGAACGCGAATTCGTCATGCCCACAACGTGTCCCGAGTGCGGGACGCCGCTGGCTCCGGCCAAGGAGGGTGACGCCGACATCCGCTGCCCCAACGCGCAGGCCTGCCCGGCGCAATTGCGTGAGCGGGTGTTTCACGTCGCCGGTCGTGGTGCTCTCGACATCGAGGGCCTCGGCTATGAGGCGGCGATCGCACTGCTCAAAGCGCAGGTGATCGGCGACGAGGGTGACCTCTTCGATCTGACCGAAGACCAGCTGTTGCGCACCGAGTTGTTCACCACCAAAAGCGGGGCGCTGTCGGCGAACGGCAAGCGGCTGCTGGTCAACCTGGACAAGGCCAAGAAGCAGCCGCTGTGGCGGGTGCTGGTCGCGCTGTCGATCCGCCACGTCGGGCCGACTGCCGCCCGCGCGCTGGCAACCGAATTCGGCACCCTGGATGCGATCACCGCGGCCTCGACGGAGCAGCTGGCCGCGGTCGAAGGTGTCGGCCCGACCATCGCCGCCGCGGTGACCGAGTGGTTCACCGTGGATTGGCATCGGGAGATCGTCGACAAGTGGCGATCGGCCGGCGTGCGGATGGCCGACGAGCGCGACGCCAGCGTGCCCCGCACGCTGGAAGGGTTGACGATCGTGGTGACCGGCTCGTTGACCGGTTTCTCCCGCGACGACGCCAAGGAGGCCATCGTCGCACGCGGCGGCAAAGCCGCCGGGTCGGTGTCGAAGAAGACCGCCTACGTCGTCGCCGGCGATTCCCCCGGATCGAAATACGACAAGGCCGTTGAGCTCGGCGTGCCCGTCCTCGACGAGGACGGGTTCCGAAAGCTGTTGGCCGAGGGGCAGTCCGGCAGTTCAGCTGCAGATTGACTTCGCAAGGAGTACTACAGCTGCCAAGGGGGCTCGGCAACTTGCCACGGGGGACGGGGGGATGGCTGATCTCGAGTTCCGCCACGACGGATATCCGACACATCGCCGGAAGGCCCGCTTCGACTGGTCGAACACCCCGTTGCATTGGGTTCCGGACGACCCGTTTTCTGCCCAGCTCACTGGATCCGAGGGATAACCCCGGCGTTCAGTGCAGCAGTGTTCCGACGATTCCGGCCAGATAGCCCAGCCGCGCCACCTCTGAGGGTCGGAATGCCGGGCCGCCCGGCCGGCCCAACATCACGGCGGTGTCGCGCGCACCCAGCGGCGCGGCCACCAGAGTGGTGCCCAGCTCGCGCCACACCTGCGGCACCCAGTCGTCGGCAGCCTCCAGGGCAGTGGCCCGGTGGATCGGCATCCATGGCGCGGCGTCCAGATGGGTTTCCGGGGCGCCCGGGCTGCCGACCACGGGCTCGATCCCGT
>DASQSQ010000187.1:0-3279 GCA_035642315.1 Mycobacterium sp. | reverse complement strand
GCAGATAATGCACCACCGGATGGCCGACTTCGGCGTATTCGCCGTTGATATGGCCGACCTGGCGCTCGATATCCTCGCGCAGCTTCTGGTAGCTCTCGACCCGCTCACGGCTGGGCGTGGCGAGCTGGACCAGCGCGGTGTCGTCACCTTTGACGCGGCCCTCCGCGAGCAGTTCGGCAAAGGCCTTGAGCCGCACGTCGATGCCTTTGGTGTAGTCCAGCCGGTCGACGCCGAGCAGAATCTTGCGGGGATTGCCGACCTCGGCACGGATCTCTCTGGCCCGCTTGCGGATATTGCGGTCGCGGCCTTTGTGGTCGAGCTCGTTCGAGTCGATGGAGATGGGGAAGGCGCCCACCCGAACGGCGCGCCCGTCGAGTTCCACCTCACCGAATCGTGATCGCACACCGACCGAACCGCGCGAGGTGTTCGCGCCGAGCAGGCGCCGCGACAGGATCAGGAAGTTCTGGGCACCGCCGGCCAGATGGAATCCCACCAGGTCCGCGCCGAGCAGGCCTTCGACGATCTCGGTGCGCCAGGGCAACTGCATGAACAGTTCGACCGGCGGGAAGGGGATGTGCAGAAAGAACCCGATGGTCAGGTCGGGCCGTAGTTCGCGCAGCATTTTGGGGACCAGCTGCAATTGGTAGTCCTGCACCCAGACGGTCGCGCCGCGGGCGGCGGCGCGGGATGCGGCCTCGGCGAAACGGCGGTTGACCTCGACGTAGCGATCCCACCACTCCCGGTGGTAACTCGGCTTGACGATGACGTCGTGGTAGAGCGGCCACAGCGTGGCGTTGGAGAATCCCTCGTAGTACTCGGCGACGTCATCGGCGGACAGTCGTACCGGGTGAAGCCGAAGGTCCTCCGCCTCGATGGGCTCCTCGTCGGCGTCGACAATGCCCGGCCAGCCGACCCAGGCCCCTTGCTGGCGGCGAAGCAGCGGCTCGAGTGCGGTAACCAACCCGCCGGGGCTGCGCTTCCACGTGGTGGTCCCGTCGGGCAGCCGCTCCATGTCGATCGGTAGTCGGTTGGCGACCACCACGAAGTCGGACTCTCCGGCAGCACCGGCGCGGGGCATCTACACCTCGAGTTTCGCCGGCCCAATACCGAGCATCGACAAGAAGACGCGGCATTCGTCGGCGTCGTTCGCGTAGGCCGCCACTACGCGCCTTGCCTGGCTCGCGGTGCTGTCAGTCAGCGGTTCCACATCGTCGATTTCGTGAGAGTCAGATTTAGCGGACATGACATAACTCTATGCGAAGTGCGGAATCGGCCGCAGCCCGCGGGTCTGGCCGGGTCACTGCGCAGGCCGTGCCCGCACACCCGGTCCGCCGGCGAGTTGCCTCCTGGCTCGGTTATGGATGTCTGTCTATCACCCCCAAATGAGGAGGTCTTCCATTCCATTGTTCATTGTCACCGTGGTAGGCGGTGGACCCGTGACGTCGAAGTGGATTTTGCCGGTCGCTTGTGCGCCTTGGGGAATGGTGGCCCCGCTAATGTTGGTCGGGCTAGCGGTTTGCCACAAAACCCGATAGATGGCTTGGTTGGGGGCGACCGCGTTGAACTGCGAAATGGCCGGAGTGACGGGGCCCGAGACGGCGTTGACGGTGGCGGTGGCTTCCCAGAGCTTGCCGGCTACCGGGTAGTCCGGCACCACGTCGGAGCTGGGCTGGAGGTTGCTGACTGTCCAGTTAAGCGTGACCTGGCCGACGGAATCAACCATCGTTAACGGGCTGCCAAGTTTGCCAGTGACCGGATAAGCCGACGCAGACGCAACCGTCGCACTGGCGATGCCGATCGTTGCGATGGCCACCGCCGCCGTTGACTTCATTGTCATCGTGGTGATCTTCACTTTCCATCTCCTACTCGTTTGAGCGACATCATTCGTCGCCAGCCGATGTAATAAACAACTCTAAACCGCAAAACAATCGCCGCCGGAATTAATTTCCAGCTGCCTAGAAGTTTTCGACGCGGTTAATATCTCCGCTTGGGCGCGCGGGGCGGGCGAGTCGGCGCACCAATCGCTGTCGGGTTGATTCGTTCGCTCGGCTTGCCCGGCAACGTTGTTGGCATGAACCAACCCGCCGACCGCCGCGTTACGTGCTGGCCGTAATGTGTAAGCATCCGACCAGGCGAGTGAGGTGGCTAATGGCAGTCCCGAACGAGGTGGACACCAGCGCGCTGGTGGCCTACGAAACGCTCGACGAAGGCCGCATCGCCCGGATCTGGCTCAACCGGCCGGACGCGCACAACGCCCAGAGCCGCGGCCTGTTGGTTCAACTCGACGAGGCGTTCCTGCGCGCCGAGGCCGACGACACGGTTCGCGTGGTGATCCTGGCTGCGCGCGGTAGGAATTTCTCCGCCGGTCACGACCTGGGCTCGGAGTTGGCATTGGCGGAGCGGGCGCCTGGACCGGACCAGCTGCCGAGCTTCCGGATAAACGGCGCCAACCGCGATGCGGTCGCGGAGAAGACATACCTACAGGAATGGCATTACTTCTTTCAAAACACCTGCCGTTGGCGCGATTTGCGTAAAATCACCATCGCCCAGGTGCAGGGCAACGCGATCTCTGCGGGGTTGATGCTGATCTGGGCCTGCGACCTGATCGTCGCCGCCGACAATGCAAAGTTCAGCGACGTGGTCGGTGTCCGCATGGGCATGCCCGGTGTCGAATACTACGCTCACCCTTGGGAATTCGGTCCGCGCAAAGCCAAAGAGCTGTTGCTGACCGGAGATTCACTGGACGCCGACGAGGCTTACCGGCTCGGCATGGTGTCCAAAGTCTTCCCGCTCGACGAACTCGACGACAAGACGTTGGAGTTCGCGCGGCGCATCGCCGAGCGGCCGACGATGGCGGCGATGCTGATCAAAGATTCAGTGAACGCGGCGTCGGACGCGATGGGCTTCACCGAGGCGTTACGCCACGCGTTCCATATCCACGAGCTGGGGCACGCGCACTGGGCGGCGCACAACGAGAACAGGTACCCCGTCGGGTTGCCACCCGACGTCGAGGACTGGCGCAACCCCAAGCCGTCGAAGATCGCCCGCCGCGACACTCCCTAATCTCACTTCAGTCACACATGGCACAGCAGCCCCGCTCGGGAGGGGAGAGGCGTTGTGCCCACCTCCGAGCGATTTCTCCGTCCCGGCGGCGGGGCGCCAGGACGCCCGAGGAAATCAAGTCGCTCAGAGGCGGGCAAAAGGCCACATGGCCTGTTGCCTCATGTCAATATGCCCGCGACGGTATTCGTTGCCTCAAATGCCGGATGCCCGCGTTAG
>DASQSQ010000186.1:0-3731 GCA_035642315.1 Mycobacterium sp. | reverse complement strand
TGGTTGATCGAGGCGTCGGTCTGGATGGCGTCAATTACGGTGTCGGTGTCCGAACCCTCCCCCGACAGCGGGATGGGGCGGTGCAGTGCGCTGATGATGCCGTGCGTCACGGTGCTGCGCAGACCCAGCGGTGCACCGGCGGCCAGGACTTCATCGCCCACCCGCACCTTGTCGGAGTCACCGAGCCGGGCGACCGACAGGTGATCGACGTTGTCCACCTTGAGAACGGCCAGGTCGGTCTTGGGGTCGCGGCCGACCAGGTTGGCGGGCACTTCCTTGCCGTCGTTGAAGACGACGGTGGTCTTGAACTGGCTGGGGTTGTTGGCGGCTTCGGAGATGACGTGGTTGTTAGTGACGATGTAGCCCTTGCCGTCCACCACGAAGCCGGATCCCTGCATGCCCTCTTGGTCGCTGACCGACTGGATCGTGACCACGGAATCAGCCACCGCGGCAGCGACTTTGGCGAATCGGCCGGCCGGTGATTCGCTGTTGCCGTTGGTCGACAACGAGACCTTGGAGGTGGTGAAGGCCTCGACGACTTCAGCGGTCTTGCGCCCGACCACACCGCCGATTACGCCGATCAACAACGCGAGGACGGCCAGCACCAGAAGCGCCAGATAGGACACCCGTCCGCCGAACAGCACGTCGCGCACACCGAGCCGGTCGCTTCCCACGCCGGCGCCGTGTGGGCCCGCCGCCGCTACCGCGGGCTCGCCCAGCGCGGCGGCCGCGCCCGGGTCGCGCCACGGGTCGTCGGGCTGGTCGGCCTGGTCTTTGTCACCGTCGAGCGCACCGGCATCGGTGGGGTGGCGCTGCAACGAGTCAGCTCCGGGAAAGGGGCGGCCGAAGGCCTCCGACAGCACCGGGTCGGCCGGTTCATCGTGCGGGGTGAACTCGCCGGCGTTGCGATACTTCGGCGGACGCACGGTTTCGGCGACGAACGAGCCACGCACACCGTCGGGACGGCTGAAGGCTTGGCGTGACGCAGCGTCGACAGGCGGCCGGGAAATGGGTCGCGGCGCGAGCCGGGGTGCGCCGTTCTTGTCTTCGTCGGAGCTCACGTCATCCTCTTCCGAGCGCTTGGAAAATGCGCGCTATGGGCTTGAGCGCGGCGCTGTGCACCGGCTTGGCTAACCTGATCCCCACCCTACCGAGGCTCGCGCCGGTCAGGAGGGCTGCCGTCGGCAACATGATCCCCGGTTCACCGCGTGCGGGGCGGCCGCCACGAGCGGTCCCCTGTCTGGCCCCCATCCTCGTCGGGCGGGTCGTCCGGAATCTGCGACAGCAATCCGAGCAGGTTGCTGGGGATCCTGATCGGTCGGGAATCGCGCAGCGCGGCGCGGGCCCGGCGATGACCGTCCACTTCTGCGGCGCAATCCGGGCAAAGGGAGATGTGATGCGCTGCGCGCAGGTGCGCATTCATCCGCAGCTCGCCGTCGACAAACGCGGAGATGGCCTCGATGGATAGATGTTCGGTAGAGCCGAATTGGCGGGGCGCACCCACCGGCGTGTCGCTCTGCGAGGCGAATTGAGCGGGAAGCCAGGAGAACGCACGCCGGAACACATGTCCCCGGTCGACCATCACCGGCTCCTCTCCGTATCGCGTCAATTGATGGGCACTACCTCGAATGTAGCGCGCTACCCGATACGGAACACCTACGAACAGCGGATCAGGCGGCTCGTGTCTTAGGCCGTCGGCTCCGACAGGGCGCCGGCGGACGAGTGCTTGGCTCCCTCGGAGTGCGCCACCAGATAGTCACGCAGTGCTTGTCGCCCGCGGTGGATGCGGCTGCGCACGGTCCCGAGCTTCACACCCAGGGTGGCCCCGATCTCCTCGTAGGACAGTCCTTCGATGTCGCACAGCACGACGGCTGCACGGAACTCGGGAGCCAGTGAATCCAGCGCTGCCTGCAGGTCAGGGCCCAACCGCGAATCGTGGTAGATCTCCTCAGGGTTGGGCTCATCGGCGGGCACCCGGTCGTAATCGTCGGGCAACGCCTCCATGCGGACCCGGCCGCGGCGACGAACCATGTCGAGGAACAGGTTCGTCGTGATGCGGTGCAGCCAGCCTTCGAAGGTTCCCGGCTGGTAGTTCTGCACCGACCGGAAAACCCGGATGAATGTTTCCTGGGTCAGGTCCTCGGCGTCGTGCTGATTGCCGGAAAGCCGATAGGCCAACCGGTACACGCGATCGGCATGCTGACGGACAAGCTCATCCCACGACGGCATCGCCGCCTTGTCTCCGGTCGCGTCGAACACGGCGGTGCCGTAAGGCTCGTCGTCGGGCTCAGCCCAGTCGGCGTCGCGATACTGCTCGGGGTGCGACATGCTGGCAGGGCTCATCAGGGTGGTGATATTCAGTTCCTCCGGGCTCAGAGTGCCGTCGAGGGTAGGCATTTCCTCACCGCGCGCAACACGAAGGCGCGGGGATCTATTCCCGGACCAGCGGCCTCCACGTTCCATGGGGGATACCGTTGCCTACCGGCGTATGTGCGGTATGTGATCGCACTGAGCTTTGACTGAGAATGGCTGCTTTCACCCCGTTGCACTGCGCATATTCACCAAATTGTGACCTTGATCGGCCGTGCGGTTTGGGCGTGTCGGGGTCCGCCGGCAAGACGAGAATCGGGCGCGCCTGACTGCACTGCGGAGCGGCTGGCCTTACGCTGCGGGCATGGCCACCACCGACCACACGCCGGGCCAGTCGCCTGGACCGAGTCGGGCCGAATCGCTGTCGGCACATGCCGAGGCGTCGATCTCCGAAGACGCGGTTCTGTTGGCCGCCCGCGAACGCGCGGTCGACATCGGCGCCGGGGCGGTAACCCCCGCGGTAGGAGCACTACTCAGCCTGCTGACCAAGCTCAGTGGCGGCAAAGCCGTCGTCGAGGTCGGGACGGGGGCGGGCGTCAGCAGCCTGTGGCTGTTATCGGGGATGAGCGAAGACGGCGTGCTGACCACGATCGACATCGAGCCCGAGCACCAGCTGATCGCCAAGCAGGCGTTCTCCGACGCCGGCATCGGGCCGTCGCGGACTCGGCTGATCAGCGGTCGTGCCCAGGAAGTCCTGACCCGGTTGGCCGACGAGTCCTACGACCTGGTCTTCATCGACGCCGACCCGCTCGATCAGCCCGATTACGTGGTCGAGGGAGTGCGGCTGCTGCGCTCCGGTGGGGCGATCGTCGTGCACGGAGCCGCGCTGGGTGGCCGGGCCGGCGACCCCGCGGCGCACGACGCAGAGGTCGCGGCGGTGCGTGAAGCGGCGCGGCTGATCGCCGAGAACGAGCTGCTCACACCCGCGCTGGTGCCGCTCGGCGACGGCCTGCTGGCCGCCGTCCGCGACTGATCCCAGCCGTTGCAAGTGAGTGATCTTTAGTGGTCACGCGACTTGCACCCCGTCTCGGGGTTGTTCGGCAGCCTTGCGGCTGCGTCCCTTCCGCGCTTCACGGCCACCCGCCGGGCGAGGCCCGGTCTTACGGTCGGCTCCACGCTTGACGGCGGCCCCAACTAGGCCGACGACGCTAGATGTTTCCTCGTAGCGTGCGAGGTTCACGGCGGCGTTGTCGTCACGCTGGTGGGTGACCGAACAGCGGTCGCATTGCCACTTTTCGGTCCAGCCGATGTCTTGCACATGGCCGCAGTCATGGCAGGTTTTCGACGACGGGAACCACCGGTCGGCGACCACCAGTGCCGACCCGTACCAGCCCGTCTTATAGGTGAGGTGGCGCCGCGGT
>DASQSQ010000185.1:0-3903 GCA_035642315.1 Mycobacterium sp. | reverse complement strand
GCCTCGCGAATCGAGGCCACGATGTTGGCTTTCGGCGCGATCTCCCGGGCGGTCAGGGTAACCAGCACGGCGGTGTCGTCGCGTCCGGTGGCGACGACGATCGACGACGCAAGCTGGGCGGCGGCCAGCCGCAACACGTCGGATCGGGTGCCGTCGCCGTGAACGGTGACCAGGCCGGCGGCCGTGGCGTGGTCGAGGGCGGCCTGCTCGGTGTCGACGACGACGATGTCGCAGGAGACAGATTCGTCATCGGTGATCGCGGCGACGGCAGATTTCCCCTTAGTGCCGTAGCCGATTACGACGGTATGGTTGCGCACTCTGCTCCTCCAACGCTGAATCTTCCACGCTTGCCGGGACCGCTCGGTGAGCACCTGCAGTGTCGTGCCGACCAAGACGACGAGAAACAGGATCCGCAGCGGCGTGATGATCACAACGTTGGCCAGGCGGGCGGCTTCGGTATACGGGGTGAGGTCGCCGTAACCGACGGTCGTCAGCGAGATGGTCGCGAAGTACACACAGTCGATAAACGACAGCGGCACGCCGCGCACGTCGGTGTATCCGCTGCGGCCCAGGTAGACGGTGATCACCGCGACCACTAACGCGAGCAGTGCGACCGCGACCCGCTTCCAGATCGCGCGGACCGGACCGACATCGGCCTCCGGGACACGCACCACCCCGACCAGCGCATAGTCGGGCAGGGCCGTCAGCGTCTCGTCGACACCCCTTCGCCGCCAGCTAGCTTTGACCACAGTTCATCGGCTCGACCCGGCGCACGACACAATGTAACCATGACCGCCATCACACCAACCGCTCACCGTGACGCCAGCCAGACTGCCGCGTACCGAATCGCGGCGCTGCTGCTCAGCGTCGGCACCGTCCACTTTTTAGCGCCGAAACAATTCGACGACATCATCCCCGCCGAGCTACCCGGAAGCCCGCGGTTCTACACCTATGCATCCGGCGTCGCCGAGCTCACGATCGGTGCACTGCTGCTGGCCCGACGCACTCGGCGGAACGCTGCGCTTGCAGCTGTCGCCCTGTTCCTCGGTGTATTCCCGGCAAATGTCAACATGGTTCGACTGTGGTGGGAGAAGCCATGGCCGATGCGCATTGCTGCCATTGCCCGGCTGCCGCTGCAGATCCCGATGATCACCGAGGCGCTCAAGGTCCGACGCAACGCCTAACTCGTTGCCCCGGCCAGCAGCGCGGCCAGCTCGTCCGGTTCCGGCAGCACATCGGGGACGACGGTGACTCCCGGGCGGACATAATGAAAAGCTGTGCGTACCAAGGATTCCGGGCATCCGCGCAACGCGGCCCAGGCTAGCCGGTAGACGCCGAGCTGGATAGCTGCCTGTCGGGTGGCCTTCGGGCCTTGCGGCGGCTCGCCGGTCTTCCAGTCGACCACGGTGGCGCCGCCGTCCGGGTCAGCGAACACCGCGTCGATGCGGCCACGCACCACGGTGCCGTCGATGGCCATCTCGAACGGCACCTCGACGTCGACCGGCGTCCGGGCAGCCCACGGCGACGCGAGGAAGGCCGTCTGCAAAGTGGCCAGCTCATCGGCGTCGTGCTGGGCGGTGTCGGTGTCTGCCGCACCGGGCAGGTCGCCGAGGTCGAACAGCCGCTCGGCGCCGTAGAATCGCTGGACCCACTCGTGAAATGCGCTGCCCAGCAACGCATGCGGGTCGGGTCGTGTCGGCAGCCGGCGCATCAGCCGCTGCACGGCGTGCTCCGGCTCGCGGGCCAGGTCCACCAGGCTGCTCACCGACAGTTGGCTGGGCAACGTTTGCGCCGGCGGTCGCGCGGTGCGGGCCCGCTCGTTGAGCAGCGCGTCGACGTCGGCCGCCCAGCCTTCGGTGTCAGCGTCGAGCGGCCGCGCCGGCGCGTCCGACGACATCGCTGCGGCTACCAGCGCCGCCCCGCGCTCTACGTCGGCTCCGCGGCCGTCCAGCGGGTCGACGGGCCACATCGCCTCATGGACGCTGTCACGCAACGGGTTTCGTTCGCCATCCGCCGGCGTCGGGGCCCACTGCTCGATGACCCCGCATGCCTCACCGGCATCCGCCGACCGGTCGACGATGTCTTTGAGCTCGTTCAGGAAATCCGACGGGCCGCGCGGCTTGATTCCGGTGGCGCCCCAATGATGGCCGGACACCAGCAGGGTGTCCTCGGCGCGGGTAATGGCCACGTAGAGCAGCCTGCGCTCCTCGTCGAGGCGGCGTTGCTCCAGTTGACGACGGTGCGTGAATATCTTGTCTGACAGCTGCTTTCGATCGGTCACATCCGACGTGTCCAAAACCGGGACGCCGTGCACACCCGCCGACGCACGATCGCCGCGGAGCAGCGGCGGAAGGTCGGCGGCGTCGGTGAGCCAGGTGCGCGGCTGCGCGGTCGACGGAAACACTCCGGTCGACAGGTGTGGCACCGCGACCACCTGCCACTCCAAACCCTTCGCGGCGTGCACGGTCAGCACCTGCACGCGATTCTGGGCGACGACGATCTGGGCCGGCGGCAAGCCGTTCTCGACGACCGTGGCCGCATCCAGGTAGGCCAGCAGACCGCCGAGGGATGCCGCAGTCGTCGCCTCGGCGTAGCGGCCGACTACGTCGGCGAAAGTGTCGAGTTGCTCGGTGCCCGCCCAACCGGACGCCGCCGGCAGCGCCGCCCGGACCTCACAGTCGACGCCGAGCAGCCGGCGCACCTCGGCGACCAGGTCGGGAAGTGGATGGCCGAGGTGGCCGCGCAGCATAGTCAATTCCTCTGCGAGCGCGGCGATACGCCGATACCCCGCCGCCGAATAATCGCCCGCCGGGCCGGGGTCGGCGATCGCGTCGGCCAGGCCCGCGGTATCGGCGTCCGGCCCGGCCGCCTCGGCGATCCGTTCGGCGGTTTCACCGCTGCGGCGCGCCTGCCCGCCGTCGAGGGTGACCGCCCGATGCCACAGCGCCGCGATGTCGCGGGCCGCAAGCCGCCACCGCGGACCGGTGAGAACCCGCATTGCGGCCGCACCGGCGCTCGGGTCGGCAACCAGCCGCAGCATCGCCACCACGTCGGCGACCTCGGGCACCGACAGCAGTCCGGCCAGTCCGACCACCTCCACCGGGATGCCGCGGGCGCGCAGCGCAGCCGCCATCGGTGCGGCGTCGGCGTTACGCCGCACCAGGACCGCGGCGGTCGGCGGCGCAACCCCGTCGCCGGCGGCCCGCTGATAGCGCCGGTGCAGATGATCGGCGACCCACTCCCGTTCGGCCTGCACGTCGGCGAGCAGCGCGCAGCGGACGGTGCCGGGCGCGGCGTCGGGGCGTGAGCGAAGCGCGCGAACCGCCACCGATCGTCGCCGCGCGTCCGCCGAGACGGCGTTGGCGACGTGCAACGCCCGTGGCGGGTTACGCCAGCTGGTTCGCAATTCCAGGACCGGCGCCGGGCGGCCGTCGGGTCGGGGGAAGTCGGTGGTGAACCGGGGCAGGTTGGTCGCCGAGGCGCCGCGCCAGCCATAGATCGACTGGATGGGGTCACCGACGGCGGTCAACGCCAGCTCATCGTCGACGCCGCCGCCGAACAGCGACGACAACAGGATGCGCTGGGCGTATCCGGTGTCTTGGTATTCGTCGAGCAGCACCACCCGGTAGCGGGCGCGCAGTTGCTCACCGACGTGCGGCACCGCGGTTGCCAGCCGGGCGGCGCAGGCCATCTGGGCGCCGAAGTCCATCACCTTCTCGGCCCGCATCCGCCGGTGCAATGTATCGATCAGCGGCACCAACTCGGCGCGCTCGGCCTGAGTGGCCAGCATCCGCAGCAGCCACTGGCTGGGCCCGCGGTCACGTTGGTAGCGGCCCGCCGGCAGGGTGTGCACCAGCCGCTCGAGCTCGACATGCGTGTCGCGGAGCTGACCGGTGTCGACCA
>DASQSQ010000184.1:0-11503 GCA_035642315.1 Mycobacterium sp. | reverse complement strand
CTGCTGCGCGGCAGGGGACAGCACCCGGCTGAGCGGTTCGGCGGCGCCGCGCGGACGGACCCGATCGGCCCAATCGCATCCGTGGGCGCGGCTTCCGCACCGCCGCGCTCAGACAACCAGTACCCTCAAATACGTGCAGCGGCGAATTATGGGCATCGAGACCGAGTTCGGTGTCACCTGCACATTTCACGGCCATCGCCGCCTGTCTCCGGACGAGGTCGCCCGCTACTTGTTCCGCCGGGTGGTGTCGTGGGGCCGCAGCTCCAACGTTTTCCTGCGCAACGGCGCGCGCCTGTACCTCGATGTGGGCAGCCACCCCGAGTACGCCACCGCCGAGTGCGACAGCCTGGTGCAGCTGGTCACCCACGACCGGGCCGGCGAGTGGGTGCTGGAAGACCTGCTCGTCGACGCCGAGCAGCGGCTCGCCGACGAGGGCATCGGCGGCGACATCTACCTGTTCAAAAACAACACCGATTCGGCGGGCAACTCGTACGGGTGCCACGAGAATTACCTGATCGTGCGGGCGGGCGAGTTCTCCCGCATCTCCGATGTGCTGCTGCCGTTCCTGGTCACCCGCCAGCTGATCTGCGGCGCCGGCAAGGTACTGCAGACCCCGAAGGCCGCGACGTTCTGCCTCTCGCAGCGCGCCGAGCACATCTGGGAAGGCGTCTCGTCGGCCACCACCCGTAGCCGCCCGATCATCAACACCCGCGACGAGCCGCACGCCGACGCCGAGAAGTACCGGCGTCTGCACGTCAGCGTCGGCGATTCCAACATGTGCGAGACCACCACCATGCTCAAGGTGGGTACCGCGGCGCTGGTGCTGGAAATGATCGAAGCCGGGGTGGCGTTTCGCGACTTCTCGCTGGACAACCCGATCCGGGCTATCCGGGAGGTCAGCCACGACGTCACCGGCCGGCGGCCGGTGCGGCTGGCCGGCGGCCGTCAGGCCAGTGCCCTGGACATCCAGCGGGAGTACTACGCGCGTGCCGTCGAGCACTTGCAGACTCGCGAGCCCAACGCACAGATCGAGCAGGTCGTGGACCTGTGGGGGCGCCAGCTCGACGCCGTGGAGAGCCAGGACTTCGCGAAGGTCGACACCGAAATCGACTGGGTGATCAAACGCAAGCTGTTCCAGCGCTACCAGGACCGCTACGACATGGAGCTGTCCGACCCGAAGATCGCCCAGCTGGATCTGGCCTACCACGACATCAAGCGCGGCCGCGGCGTCTTCGACCTGTTGCAACGCAAGGGCCTTGCGTCGCGCATCACCACCGACGAAGAAATCGAGGATGCGGTCGACCAGCCGCCGCAGACCACCCGTGCGCGGCTGCGCGGTGAGTTCATCAGCGCCGCCCAGGCCGCAGGTCGGGATTTCACCGTCGACTGGGTGCACCTCAAACTCAACGATCAAGCCCAGCGGACCGTTCTGTGCAAGGACCCGTTCCGATCGGTCGACGAGCGAGTCAAGCGGCTGATCGCCAGCATGTAGCCGACGGTGAAAGAGCCGGGCGATTTGCCCCTAGGGTAGTGGGGGTGGCGATCTCGAAAGTCGAGCGATTGGTGAACCTCGTCATCGCGTTGTTGTCCACCCGCGGCTACATCACCGCCGAGAAAATACGGTCCAGCGTGGCAGGCTATTCCGACACCGCCACCGACGAGGCGTTCTCGCGAATGTTCGAGCGGGACAAGAACGAACTGCGCGATCTCGGCATTCCGCTGGAGACAGGCAAGGTGTCGTCGTTCGATCCAGTCGAGGGTTACCGGATCAACCGCGACGCGTACGCGCTGCCGGCCGTCGAACTGACCGCCGACGAGGCAGCGGCCGTGGCCGTCGCCACCCAGCTGTGGGAGTCGCCGGAACTGGTTACCGCCACCCAAGGTGCGCTGCTCAAGCTGCGGGCCGCCGGCGTGGACGTCGACCCGGATGCGCCGGTCGCGATCGCGTCGCCGGCCGGGACCGTGGGACTGCGCGGGTCGGAAGACGTTCTCGGCGCGTTGCTGTCGGCCATCGACTCCGCGCAGGCCGTGCAATTTCCGCACCGGCCATCACGCGCCGAGCCCTACACCGTGCGCACGGTCGAGCCGTGGGGCGTCGTGACCGAGAAAGGCCGCTGGTATCTCGTTGGGCACGACCGTGACCGCAGCGCTACTCGCACATTCCGGCTGTCCAGGATCGGCGACGAGGTGACCGCGATCGGCCCGGCCGGTGCCTTCACTCCGCCCGAGCATGTCGACTTGCGCAGGATCGTGGCCGCAGCGGTCGGAGACGCGCCGACGGGCGTGCGGGCTCAGGTCTGGGTGGCCGACGGGCGGGCCACCGCGCTGCGGCGGGCCGGGACATCGCTGGGGCCGCGGCCGCTGGCCGGCCGCGACGGCGAGGTCATCGAACTCGACATCGGAACCACCGACCGGCTGGCGCGCGATATCACCGGTTACGGCGCCGACGCCGTCGTGCTGGAACCTTCGAGCCTGCGCGACGAGGTGCTGGGCCGATTGCGCGCCCATGCAGGGGAGGAGGGGCGCTGATGACACGCGCCGGCGACCCGACCGTGCGCCGCATGAGCGGCGCCAATGAGGAGGAGCGGCGCAGATGACACCGGTGTCCACCCGCCTGGTACGGCTGCTGAACATGGTGCCGTATTTCCAGGCCAATCCACGCGTCACTCGCGCGCAGGCCGCCGCTGACCTCGGTGTTTCCGTCAAACAGCTGGGCGAGGATCTCGACCAGCTGTGGCTGTGCGGTCTGCCCGGCTACAGCCCCGGCGACCTGATCGACTTCGCGTTCGAGGGCGACACCATCGAGGTGACGTTCTCGGCGGGCATGGACACGCCGCTGCAGCTCACCTCGCCGGAAGCCACCGGCCTGCTGGTGGCCCTGCGGGCACTGGCCGACATCCCGGGCGTGGTCGACCCGGAGGCGGCCCGCAGCGCGATCGCGAAAATCGAAGCCGCGGCCGGGGCCGCCGGACACGCACCTGACGTCGCTGCGGTGGACGAGCCGGCGCCGGTGGAGAGTCAGGCCGCGGCCGCGGTGCGTGCCGCCGTCCACGACAATCGCGCGCTGAGCATCGACTACTACGCGGCCTCGCACGACACGCTGTCCACCCGGATCGTCGACCCCATCCGGATCGTGCTGGTCGGCGATCAGAGCTACCTGGAGGCGTGGTCACGCGACGCCGAAGGGGTACGGCTGTTCCGGTTCGACCGCATCGTCGACGCCGTCGTGCTCGACGAGCCGTCCTCGCCGCCGGAACCCGCGCTTGCGGCGCCGCCGGACACGTCGCTGTTCGACGCCGATCCGTCGCTGCCGTCGGCGACGTTGCGGCTGGCACCGGCGGCGTCGTGGATGTTCGAGTACTACCCGATGCGCCTGCTGGGCGAGCTGCCCGACGGTTACTGCGAGGCGGCCATGACCTACGCCTCCGAAGAGTGGATGGCGCGTCAAGTGCTGGGTCTGGGGTCGGCCGTTCGTGTTCTGGCGCCCGAGTCGCTGGCCAACAGGGTGCGCGACGCCGCGGCCGCCGCATTGGAGTGCTACCAGGCCGCGGCGCGGTCCGGCTAGTCGCACGGCTGCTGCGGTAGCATCGTGGGGACGTCTGGAGGTAGTAAAAAGTGAACGCTCTCACCCCGGGTCACCTGGCGATCATTGCGGTCCTGGTGATCGTTCTGTTCGGCGCCAAGAGGCTCCCCGACGCGGCGCGCTCGCTGGGCAAGTCGTTGCGGATCTTCAAGTCCGAGGTCCGCGAACTGCAGAACGAAAGCAAGCCAGACACATCCGTCGCGCCGCCCGCGGCCGCCCAGCCGGTGCAGTCCGAGCGGGTCGACCCGCCGGCGGCTGACGGCCGATCGGCCTAACCTGGCATCGCAGCCACGGCGCCCGAGCGCCCATTCACTGTGCGCACCACCGGTTTACTCAGGCGGCTAGATCCGCGACGCCGTCGCAGCCGCACCAATCCCGACGGGACCATGTCGCTCGTCGACCATCTCACCGAACTGCGCGCTCGCCTGCTGATCTCGCTGGCGACGATTGCCGTCACCACGGCGTTCGGGTTCGTCTGGTATTCGCACGCACTGTTCGGGCTGGAAAGCCTGGGCGAATGGCTTCGGCACCCTTATTGCTCGCTGCCGCCGTCCGCGCGAGCGCAGATCAGCGCCGACGGCCAGTGCCGGTTGTTGGCGACCGCGCCGTTCGACCAGTTCATGTTGCGGCTGAAAGTCGGGCTGACCGCTGGGATCGTGCTGGCTTGCCCGATGTGGCTGTATCAACTCTGGGCCTTCATAACGCCGGGGCTGTACCGCAAGGAGCGCCGCTTCGCGGTAGCGTTCGTGATCCCGGCGGCAATGTTGTTCGTCACCGGCGCGGTGCTCGCTTATCTGGTGCTGTCCAAGGCGCTGCACTTCCTGTTGACGGTGGGCAGCGACGTACAGGTGACCGCGCTGTCCGGCGACCGGTATTTCGGCTTCTTGATCAACCTGCTGCTGGTCTTCGGTGTCAGCTTCGAGTTCCCGTTGTTGATCGTGATGCTCAACTTCGTCGGCGTGCTGACCTACGTGCGGCTGCGGTCCTGGCGACGGGGCCTGATCTTCGTGATGTTCGTGTTCGCAGCGGTTTTCACGCCCGGTTCCGACCCGTTCTCGATGACTGCCCTTGGACTGGCGCTGACGCTGCTGCTTGAATTGGCCATCCAGATCGCCCGGGTGCACGACAAACGAAAAGCCAAACGCGAAGCGCTGACTGCGATCGCTGACGACGAAGCTTCGGCCGTCGACCCGCCGTCGGCGGTTGGTGCGCCGTCGAGCATCGCCGGACCCCATGACGACGTCACCTGACGGTCCCGCAGCCGCCGGCGAATTGGCCAAGTTCGCCGCGGAACTGGCGTTCGGGCTCGACGGCTTTCAGCAAAAGGCTTGTGCGGCACTCGAAAGCGGCCATGGGGTGCTGGTGTGCGCGCCGACCGGCGCCGGGAAGACCGTCGTCGGCGAGTTCGCAGTGCACTTGGCGCTGGCGGCGGGCGGCAAATGCTTTTACACCACGCCGTTGAAGGCACTGAGCAACCAGAAGCACACCGACTTCGTCGCCCGTTATGGTAAAGATCAGATCGGATTGCTCACCGGCGACCTCTCGGTCAACGCGAACGCCCCGATCGTGGTGATGACGACCGAAGTGCTGCGCAACATGCTTTACGCTGATTCGCCTGTGCTGCAAGGCCTTTCCT
The DNA here is from genome assembly GCA_035642315.1 of Mycobacterium sp. Lineage (GTDB taxonomy): Bacteria > Actinomycetota > Actinomycetes > Mycobacteriales > Mycobacteriaceae > Mycobacterium. The sequence continues at coordinate 6,284 of DASQSQ010000184.1, read as the reverse complement.
ACGTCGTCATGGACGAGGTGCATTTCCTCGCCGACCGGATGCGTGGTGCGGTGTGGGAGGAGGTGATCCTGCACCTACCCGACGAGGTGCGCCTGGTCAGTCTGTCGGCGACGGTGAGCAACGCCGAGGAGTTCGGTGGCTGGATCCAGACCGTGCGCGGCGACACGACCGTGGTCGTCGACGACCACCGACCGGTCCCGCTGTGGCAGCACATGCTGGTGGGCAAGCGCATATTCGACCTGTTCGACTACACCGCCGACCGCGCCGGTGAGCGGCGTCAGCCGATCGTCGACCCGAATCTGTTGCGCCACATCGCCCATCGCCGGGAAGCCGATCGGCTCTCGGACTGGCGTGGCCCGCGTCGGCAGGGGGGAAGAGGAGGCCCGGGACGCTCCGGGCGGCCGGGTTTCTACCGGCCGCCGTCGCGGCCCGAGGTGATTGCCATGCTCGACTCCGAGGGCCTACTGCCGGCAATCACTTTCGTGTTCTCCCGCGCCGGTTGCGACGCCGCTGTGGCGCAGTGCCTGCGATCGTCGTTGCGGCTGACCACCGAGGAGGACCGGGCCCAGATCGCCGAGGTGATCGAGCATCGCTGCGGCGATCTGCAGGATTCCGACTTGGCCGTGCTGGGCTACTACGAGTGGCGGGAAGGTCTGCTGCGCGGTATCGCAGCCCATCACGCCGGAATGTTGCCGGTGTTCCGGCACACCGTCGAGGAGTTGTTCACGGCCGGGCTGATCCGGGCCGTCTTCGCCACCGAAACCTTGGCGCTCGGCATCAACATGCCGGCCCGCACGGTGGTGCTGGAACGGCTGGTGAAATTCAATGGCGAACAGCACGTTCCGCTGACGCCGGGGGAGTACACCCAGCTCACCGGGCGGGCCGGCCGGCGCGGTATAGACGTCGAAGGCCACGCCGTGGTGCTCTGGCACCCCGGTGAAAACACCAGCGAACCGGCTGAAGTCGCCGGCCTGGCGTCCACCCGAACCTTCCCGCTGCGCAGCTCATTCGCCCCGTCGTACAACATGACGATCAACCTGGTGAACCGGGTGGGCCCCGAGCAGGCTCACCGGCTGCTGGAGCAGTCGTTCGCCCAGTATCAGGCCGACCGGTCGGTGGTGAGCCTGGTCCGCGGCGTGGAGCGCGGACAGCGGATGCTCGACGAGGTCGCAGCCGAGCTGGGCGGCAGCGATGCGCCGATCCTGGAGTACGCCCGGCTGCGGGAACAGATCACTCAACACGAGCGCGCCCAGGCCCGCTCATCGCGACTGCAACGCCGACAGGCGGCCAACGACGCGCTGGCGGCGCTCCGTCGCGGTGACATCATCACGATCACGCACGGGCGTCGCGGCGGCCTTGCGGTGGTGCTGGAAGCAGACCGTGACAGCGACGACCCGCGGCCGTTGGTGTTGACGGAAAGCCGCTGGGCCGGCCGGATCTCGTCGGCTGACTATTCCGGCGCGTCGGCACCGATGGGCTCGATGACTCTGCCCAAGCGGGTCGAACACCGACAGCCCCGGGTCCGCCGTGATCTGGCGTCGGCGCTACGTTCGGCCGCTGCGGGACTGCCGATTTCGGACGGCCGCCGCGCCGGCGGTCGCACTGAAAAGCGCGATCTCGACCCCGAGCTGGTGTCGCTGCGCGAGCAGATGCGTCGACATACGGTCCACCGCGAACCCGGCCGGGAGTCCCAAGTCCGGATTGCCGAGCGCTATCTGCGCATCGAACGTGACAACGAGTCGTTGCAGAAGAAGGTGGCCGCCGCCACCAACTCGCTGGCCCGCACCTTCGACCGGATCGTCGGGTTGCTCACCGAGCGCGGGTTCATCCAGACCAGCGACGGCGACCCCACAGTGACCGACGACGGCCGGCTGCTCGCCCGGATATACAGCGAGAGCGACCTTCTGGTGGCCGAATGCCTGCGCACCGGCGCCTGGACCGGTCTGCGAGACGCCGAGTTGGCCGCCGTGATCTCGGCGGTGGTCTACGAAACACGCGGTGGGGACGGCCCGGGACCGCCGCGAAACGCTGAGGTGCCGACCGCCGCGTTGCGGCAGGCGTTGCACCGGACACGGCGGTTGTCGGCGGAGTTGCGCGGAGACGAGCAGCGGCACCGCATCACACTGAGTCGCGAGCCCGATGACGGTTTCGTCGCGGCCATCTACCGTTGGGCCAGCAACGGTGACTTGGTCGCCGCATTGGCCGCGGCAGACTCCGAGGGCAGCGGTTCGCCGCTGTTGCCGGGGGATTTCGTCCGCTGGTGCCGACAGGTGCTTGATTTGCTGGATCAGGTCCGCAACGCCGCCCCGCAACCGGAGTTGCGGGCGACGGCGAAGCGCGCGATCGACGCAATTCGGCGCGGCGTCGTAGCAGTTGACGCCGGGTAGGCTAAGCCGAAGCTACGGTTGCACTCGCGACCAATGAGGACTGCAACCAGGACTGAGAGGACAGACGCACGATGAGCGGACCGCAGGGGCCCGACCCGACGACGCCGTGGCAGCCGCCGCAGGGAGAAGGTCAGCAATCGGGCGAGGACCCGACCCAGCACGTGTCACCTTGGCAGCAGCCGTCCGGCGAGCAGACATGGCAGGCGCCGAGCGGGGATCAACCGACGTGGCATGCACCCGCATACACGCCCACGGAATACGGGCAGTACCAGCAGCCGCCGGCGCAGTACTACCCGCCGTCGCAGCCGTTCCCGCAGCCCACTGGCTACCCACAGCAGGACCAGTACGGCGGCCAGACCGCTCAATACGGCCAGCCCGGCCAGTACGCGCAACCCGGGCAGTACGGCCAGCCGGGCCAGTACGGCCAGCCGGGGCAGTATGGCCAGCCGGGGCACTACGGTCAGCCCGGTCAGCCCGGTCAGTACGGCCAGTACCCCGGGCCCTACGGCCAGCCTGCGGCGGGCCCGAAGCGATCGCGTGCGGTCATCGGCACGGTGGTCGGCGTGTTCGCCGCCATCGTGGTCGCGGTGGTCTTGGTGTTGGGCTTCTGGGCGCCCGGGTTCTTCGTGACCACCCAGCTGGACGTCAACAAGGCACAGGCCGGTGTCGCGCAGATCCTCAGCGACAACACCAACGGCTACGGGGCCAAGAACGTCAAAGACGTGAAGTGCAACAACGGCCAGAATCCGACGGTCAAGAAGGGCAGCAGCTTTGACTGCGACGTCAGCATCGACGGCACCAAGCGTCAGGTGACGGTGACCTTCCAGGACAACAAGGGCACTTACGAGGTCGGTCGGCCCAAGTAGCCCGTCACGACGCGGGTAGCGCGTCGAGCGCCTTCTGCAGCCGCGCGATCGACGACCCGACCCCGAGCCGGGTCGCCAATTCGGCGGTACGCGCCGGGTCAGCCGCCACCAGCGGTACGGCGTCGGTCGGTGTCGACAGCGTGACGGGCGCGTCGGTCGCGACCCGCACCACCGGGCCGGCGGCCTGAATGTAGTCGCCGGCGTTACGCAGCTTGCCCCGAATGCCTTTGGACAGCGACGATTTGGGGTCATCGGCGGCGGCCAAGATTGCGGCCAGCGAGCCGTGCTGCGCCAGCAGCGTCGCGGCGGTTTTTTCGCCGATGCCCGGTACGCCCGGCAGCCCGTCGGAGGGGTCGCCGCGCAGCAGCGCGAACTCGGCGTAGCCGGCGCCGGCCCGATCGGCGGGCAACCCGTAGCGCTCGGCCACCTCCTGGGGGCCCATCAGGGTCGCGTTGGCCAGACCGCGCCCGAGGTAGAGCACCCGCACGGGAACCGGATCGTCGCCGACCACCTGCAACAGGTCACGGTCGCCGCTGACGACGACGACGGGGTCACGCTTTTCCGCAGCGGCCAGGGTGCCGATCACGTCGTCGGCTTCGAAACCCGCCGCGCCGCCGGTGCAGAAGCCGAACGCGTCGAGAATCTCCGCGATCATCTCGACCTGCGGAGACAACTCGTCGGGCACTTCCTCGACATCGGGTTGCCCGTCGGGGTGTTCTTCCTCGACGCGATGTGCCTTGTACGACGGGATGCGGTCCACCCGAAACTGCGGGCGCCAGTCCAAGTCCAGGCACACCACCAAGCGGCCGGGCCGTTGTCGGGTGATCAGCATGGCCACCGAGTCCAAGAAGCCGCGGACCGCGTTCACCGGCCGTCCGTCGGGGGATGTGATCGACGACGGGACGCCGAAGTAGGAGCGAAACCACATGCTGGCGCCGTCAAGAAGCAGCACGGGTGCGGACATGCCCGCCATCCTGCCAGCCCAGGTCCGGCTAGCCTGACAGCCATGGGTTCTCACCGGTTCGACGCAGACGTTTACCGACGCCGGATTGCGGCGGCGATTGCCGCTACCGCCGACGCCGGTCTGGCCGGTCTGGTGATCACCCCCGGCTATGACTTGCGCTACCTGCTCGGCTCGCGGGCGCAGACGTTCGAGCGGCTCACCGCGCTGGTGTTGCCGGTCGCCGGTGACGCGACCGTGGTGGTGCCTCGCCTGGAGCTGGCCTCGCTGAAACACTCCGCCGTCGCGGATCTGGGGCTGGCCGTGCGGGATTGGGTCGACGGCGACGATCCCTATCAACTGGTCGCCGCAGCCATGGGTGGCGCACCGACGGCGACTGCGGTCACCGATTCAATGCCCGCGCTGCACCTGCTGCCGTTGGCCGATGTGCTCGGCGTGCTGCCGGTGCTGGCCACCGGTGTGCTGCGGGGACTGCGGATGGTCAAGGACGCCTCCGAGATCGACGCGCTGCGCAAGGCCGGCGCGGCCATCGACCGGGTGCACTCGCGGGTGCCGGACTTCCTGGTGCCCGGCCGAACCGAAGCGGACGTCGCCGCGGATATCGCTGAAGCCATTGTCGCCGAAGGGCATTCAGAGGTGGCATTTGTCATCGTCGGCTCGGGTCCGCATGGCGCCGACCCGCACCACAGCTACTCGGACCGCGAACTTCGGGTCGGCGATATCGTCGTCGTCGATATCGGTGGCGCATATGAGCCCGGATACAACTCCGACTCGACGCGCACCTACAGCATCGGTGAGCCCAACGCCGAAGTAGCACAACAGTATTCGGTGCTGCAGCGAGCGCAGCGGGCGGCTGTCGAAGCGGTGCGTCCCGGCGTGACCGCCGAAGAGGTTGACGCCGCCGCGCGCGGCGTGCTGGCCGAGGCCGGGCTCGCCGAATATTTCGTGCACCGCACCGGGCACGGCATCGGGCTGTCGGTACACGAAGAGCCGTACATCGTCGCGGGTAATGATCTGCCCCTCGAGGCCGGCATGGCGTTTTCCGTCGAGCCCGGCATCTATTTCCCCGGCCGATGGGGGGCGCGTATCGAAGACATCGTGGTGGTAGCCCAAGACGGTGCGCTGCCCGTCAACAACCGTCCGCACGAGCTGATCGTCGTCCCGGTCTAGACAGCCGTCACCGGATGCCACGCGCTGACCCTGGCGCCGCGTATTAGGCTCGTGCGATGACCGATCACGACCGCGCCGCCGCCCGCCGAGAGATCACCGACGCCCTGCTCACCGCGCTGGAACGTCGACATGAAGTGCTGGACCTGATCGTCGAGGCCGACGACCGACCGTCGGCGGTCGACCGGATCGTCGAACTGTTAAGCACCTCTCGGCTGGGCGCCGAGGCGGTGATCGGCATGTCGTTCGATCAACTGACCAAGAATTCGCGTAAGAAGATCGCCGCCGAGCTCGAAGACCTGAACCACATCCTGAGTTTCACGTTCAAAGACCGGCCGGCCAGCGCCGGCGACACCTTGGTCCTTCGGCCGTTCTCCGGGGTGTCCGACCGCGATATTTTCGCCGCACGCACCGAGGACATCGGTGCCAAGGGTGACGGGTCCGGTGCTCCGGCGGGTGGGCTCGACGACGAGATCCGCTCGGCGGAGGAGCGACTCGACGCCGAGGAGGCCGCGTGGTTCGTCGCGGTCGACGGCGACGAGAAGGTCGGCATGGTCTTCGGCGAGCTCACCGGCCACGAGGTTCATGTCCGGATCTGGATCAATCCCGACTACCGGCATCGCGGCTACGGCACCGCCGCGCTGGCTAAATCACGACCGGAGATGGCGGCATATTTCCCCGCGGTCCCGCTGGTCATTCACGCGCCGGGCGCCACGCTGGTTTAGCGGGCTACTCCGCTTTGCGGGTCAGCAGATCCGACGAGCCCAGCACCCGCTGGATCTGCACCTCGATCACCACTCGTCGCGGGTTGACGCGCGGCGTGCGGTAACGCTGGGCGTAGCGCAACTCCGCGTCCCGCACGGCGTCGACCTGGCTGTTGACGCTGGCCCGCCCCTCCAGCGA
>DASQSQ010000183.1:0-11726 GCA_035642315.1 Mycobacterium sp. | reverse complement strand
CGAAACCCTCGAGCAGGTCGGGCCGCATCGGCACCTGGTCTTTGTGCGTCACCGAGATGTCGGGGACCACGTCGTCGCCGCCCGCGGCTTTGCAGACCAGCAAAATCTTGCGCCATGACGGGTCCATCGACGGGTGGTCGTCGCGGGTGTGGCCGCCGCGGCTTTCGGTGCGCTCCAGCGCCGCCTTGGCGACACATTCGCAGACCAACAGCATGTTGCGCAGGTCGAGCGCCAAGTTCCAGCCCGGGTTGTACTCGCGGTGTCCCTCGACGTGGATGTGCTTGAAACGCTCGCGCAATGTGTCGAGTCGACTGAGCGCCTCGGTGATTTCTTCCGGCTTGCGAATGATGCCCACCAGGTCGTTCATCGACTGCTGCAGTTCCAGCTGCAATGTGTACGGATTCTCCGCGGTGGCGCCATTTGTCGGGGTTTCGAAGGGTGCCAGCGCGCGTTTCGCTGCCGCGTTGACGGCGTCATCGGATACAGACGGGCGGCTGCTCAGCGCCCGCACGTAGTCCGCGGCGCCCAGGCCGGCCCGCCGGCCGAAGACCAGCAGGTCCGACAGGGAGTTGCCGCCCAGCCGGTTCGAGCCGTGCATACCACCGGAGCACTCGCCGGCGGCGAAAAGCCCAGGGACGGTGGCCGCGCCGGTGTCGGCGTCCACCTCGATACCGCCCATCACGTAGTGGCAGGTCGGCCCGACTTCCATCGGCTCTTTGGTGATGTCGACGCCGGCCAGCTCCTTGAACTGGTGATACATCGACGGCAGGCGCCGCTTGATCTCTTCGGGCGTCAGCCGGGACGCGATGTCGAGGTAGACGCCGCCGTGCGGGGTGCCGCGGCCGGCCTTGACTTCGGAGTTGATGGCGCGCGCGACCTCATCGCGAGGCAGCAGGTCGGGGGTGCGGCGGGCCGAATCGTTGTCCTTGAGCCACTGGTCGGCTTCTTGCGCGGTCTCGGCGTACTGACCTTTGAACACCGGCGGGATGTAGCCGAACATGAACCGGTCGCCGTCGGAGTTCTTCAGCACTCCGCCGTCGCCACGCACACCCTCGGTAACCAGGATGCCTTTCACGCTGGGCGGCCAGACCATGCCCGTCGGGTGGAATTGGACGAACTCCATGTTGATCAGCGTCGCGCCGGCCCGCAGCGCCAGCGCATGGCCGTCGCCGGTGTACTCCCAGGAGTTCGACGTGACTTTGAACGACTTGCCGATTCCGCCGGTGGCCATGACCACCGCAGGGGCTTCGAACAAGACGAAGCGGCCGCTTTCGCGGTGGTAACCGAATGCTGCGGAGATTGCGTCGCCGTCTTTGATCAGCTCGGTGATCGCGCACTCGGCGAAGACCTTGATCCTCGCGTCGTAGTCGCCGAGTTCGGCGTGGTCTTCCTGCTGCAGCGAGACGATCTTCTGCTGCAGGGTGCGGATCAACTCCAGGCCGGTGCGGTCACCGACGTGCGCCAGCCGCGGGTAGGTGTGCCCGCCGAAGTTGCGCTGGCTGATCTTGCCGTCCTTGAGGCGGTCGAACAATGCGCCGTAGGTCTCCAGCTCCCAGACTCGGTCGGGGGCCTCCTTGGCGTGCAGTTCGGCCATCCGCCAGTTGTTGAGGAACTTGCCACCGCGCATAGTGTCGCCGAAGTGGGTCTTCCAGTTGTCTTTGGGGTTGGTGTTACCCATCGCGGCCGCGCAGCCGCCCTCGGCCATCACCGTGTGGGCCTTGCCGAACAGCGATTTGGTGACCACCGCGACCTTGAGGCCGCGTTCCCGCGCCTCGATGACCGCGCGCAAACCTGCGCCGCCGGCACCGATCACGACGACGTCGTAGGCGTGCCGTTCGACCTCAGTCATGGAACCTCGCTCATCTTTCTGCTATCCGTGAAAGGCTCTCTTAGCCAACAAATCTCAGGTCCGGGATGGTGCCGCTGGCCACGAGCGCGACGTAGAAGTCGGTGAGCATCAGCGTCCCGAGCGTGATCCACGCGTACAGCTTGTGCCGGGTGTTGAGCCGGCTGACCTGAGTCCAGATCCAGTACCGCACAGGGTGTTTGGAGAAGTGCTTGAGCCGCCCGCCGGTGATGTGCCGGCATGAATGGCAGGACAGCGTGTACACCCACAGCATGATGACGTTGCCAACCATGATCACGTTGCCCAGGCCGAAGCCGAACCCACCTGGTCCGTCCGTGGAATGGAACGCGACGATCGCGTCGTAGCTGTTGATCACTGAGATGATGCCGGCGACGTAGAAGAAATACCGGTGTGTGTTCTGAACTATCAACGGGAACTTGGTCTCGCCGCTGTAGTGGACGCGCGGCTCGGCCACCGCGCATGCGGTGGGCGACTGCCACACCGTGCGGTAATAGGCGCCGCGGTAGTAGTAGCAGGTCAGCCGGAACAACAGCAGGAACGGCAGCGACAACGCCGCGAACGGCAGCCACCACACGTTCGGCAGGATCTGCGGCCAGAAGTCACTGGCGTCACCGCAAGCCTTGCTCAGGCACGGCGAGTAGAACGGCGTCAGGTAGTGGTATTTCGGGACGAAGAAGTAATCCCGCTGGAATGCGCGCGCCGTCGCGTAGATGACGAATGCGGCGAAACCCAGGTCGATTCTCAGCGGCGACATCCACCACCGGTCGGTGCGTAGCGTCCGTTGCTGGATGTGGGCGCGCGTGGGTGAAAAGACACCGGACGCAGAACGGTTCGCTGTGGGTGCGCTCATGTGCTGTGATCCTCTTCGCGTGGCCTCGTCGGAGAGTACCCACAGCAGAGAGCACTGAGTCTCGCGGGGGGTGTATCAGGAACGACTGTGGCCGCCGACACCTTCGTCGTCGACATCGCGCCAGAATTCGCTGTCGTATTGGGTGTCGGGAATCGCGATTTTCTCGCCAGGCTGATCCACGGCGTGGCGGGCCAAATCCAGCTCACCGGCATCGATGTCGAGCAACTCGACGTCGTTGAGGATTCGCTCGACGTCGTTCACCACCCGACGCATCGCCGGAGTGTCGCGGTATCGCGACCGCAACGACGTCACGCACCGCCGCAGGCCACCGATGAGCTCGTGCAGTTCGGCGAGTTCAGTAGTGCTGGACAACGGATCTCCCTTACCGATAAAGGTGTCATGGATCACATTACGGCAACCGATAATATCGAGCACACGGCGATGGCGTGAGACAGGTCACGCTCGCTAGGTGGGAGGCGGTCAGCCATGCCGACATCCAGCAGATTGGCCGATCGGGCGACGACGCTGCTGACGCTGCATCAGCCGGGCAATCCGGTGATCCTGCCGACGGTGTGGGACGCCTGGTCGGCGCGACTGGCCACCGATGCCGGTTTCGCCGCATTGACCGTCGGTAGTCATCCCGTCGCCGACTCGATCGGCAAACCCGACAACGAGGGCATGTCATTCGACGACGTGCTGAGCCGGGTCGAGCAGATCACCGCCGCGGTGGACGTCCCTGTCTCGGTGGACGTCGAATCCGGTTACGGGCTGCCCGCGTCGCGGCTGATCGACGGGCTGCTCGGGGCCGGCGCGGTGGGGCTGAACATCGAAGACACTGTGCACAGCGAAGGCAAGCGACTGCGATCGGCCGATGAACATGCCGAACTGGTCGGTGCGCTGCGCGCCGCCGCCGACCAGGCCGGGGTCCACCTGGTGATCAACGCCCGCACCGATCTCTTCCTGCGCAGGGATGGCGACGATTCGGACCGCGTCGAGCGGGCGGTGGCGCGGTTGCAGAAGGCCGCCGCCGCCGGCGCCGACGTCCTCTATCCGGTGGGTCGCCATGATCCGGAGACGTTGCGGCGCTTGACTTCTGAGCTCCCGCTTCCTGTCAATGCTATCGCCTTACCCGATCAGGACGATCCCGCGTCATTCGGTCCACTGGGCGTCGGGCGGATCAGCTTCGGGCCGTTCCTGCAGGCGGCCTTGGGAATCCGGGCCAAGGAGATCTTGGCCCGCTGGGGCTAGCCCGACGACGATGCAGACCGTGTAACGGTCTGAGGAGAAGTCGGGCAATCGATCTAGCCCGACGACGATGCAGACCGTGTAACGGTCTGAGGAGAAGTCGGGCAATCGGTCTAGTCGGCACGGATCGGTTCCAGCATCCGGTGCGGGCGCCGGAGCGCCCGGCTGACCGGATCGTCACGATGTGGATCGCGCGGACGTTGCGGCGGATGGGCGACGAGATCGCCGACGTCGGGAACTCGTCCGCATCGCTGGCAGCTGCGGTCCGGGCCGATCACACCCCCGCATTCGGCGTGCCGATAGGTCCGTCTGTTCGGCTTCTCCAGGTAGTTTTCGTTGCCCCAGGTGATCATCGACCAGATCATCGGCCACAGCTGCTTGCCCGTGACGGTCAGCTCATATTCGGCCGACTCCTTTGTCAGCACACCCTGTTCCACCAGGAACGCCAGGCGGTCGGCCAGGACCGCCTTGGGGATGCCCAGATGACTGCGGAAGTCGCTGAAGCGCCGGGCCCCATAGAAGGCGTCGCGCATGATCAGCAACGTCCAGCGTTCGCCCACGATCTCCAGGGACCGCGCGATTGGGCAACTTTCGGCGGGATATTCGCGGGGGAGGGCCACGCGACCATCTTACGCCTTGCCGGTTCATTCACCGAACCGTATACTCCGATTGCGAGGAGTTCGTTCACCGAACCAAGAAGGGCCGGCCCTGATGAAGGCAATACGATACGAACGGTTCGGCGGACCGGAAGTCCTCGAATACCTTGACCTTCCGAACCCCACGCCCGGTTCGGGCCAGCTCCTCATCGAAACCGTCGCGATCGGAGTCAATTTCCCCGATATCCGTGAGCGACTCGGCGTCTACAACAACGCGGAGACCAGGGTCGGCGGGGTACAGCTGCCGCAGGTGGGTGGCCTTGCCGTCGCGGGCACCGTCGTAGAGGCCGGCCCGCAGACTTCGGTGCAGCTGGGCAGCAAGGTCGTGGCACTGATGAAGAAGGGGGCTTACGCCCAGCTGGCCGTGGCCGAGGAACCGCTGAGCGCAGTCGTCGATGATGACGCCGACCAGGTGACGCTGGCGGGCTTCGCCGCACAGGCTGCCTGTGCGCACTTGTTGCTGCAGGCCTCGACGACGCTGCGCGCGGGTGAGTCGCTGCTGGTGCACGGAGCCGCGGGTGGCGTGGGCAGCCTCGCGGTGCAAATCGCCAAAGCACTTGGTGCGAAACCGGTTATCGGCACGGCCAGCACAGCGGAACGGCGCGAGTTCGTCAAGTCTCTTGGCGCCGACGCGGCGATCTCTTACGAAGAGCCCGGGTGGACCGAGCAGGTGCGCGAGCTGACCGCGGGTCGTGGCGTCGACGTCTTGATCGAATCGATCGGAGGTGACGTGTTCGAGCAGAACTTCGACGCACTCGCGACCTTCGGCCGGTATCTGCTGCTGGGTTCCACCCGCGGCCCCGGGGAGCCGTTCGCCCCGCGTCGCTTGATGACGAAATCGCAAGCTCTGATTGGCTTTTATCTTCCGGTGTTTTACGACCGGCCCGCGTTGATCCGAAACGCGCTGCGCTTCCTCGCGGACGGCCTCAAGACCGAGCAGATTACGCCGTCTGTGGATGAGGTGTTACCCCTGAGCCAGGCCGCCGAGGCGCATCGGCGGCTGGAAAGCCGCGAGGTTCGCGGTGTCATCGTACTGGACCCAACTAGCGAATCGTGAGGAACGCCATGACAAGTAGCCTTAAGCAAGCCGACTCCCGGGTCGTGCCGCACGCCATGAATCGAATCGACATCTTCACCGGGGTGCCATTCGACGAATTTCGTGCAGCTTTCGAGAAGGCGGCGCCGCCGTTCGACCCCGCCACCCTGCAGCAGATCACCGAACGTGACGGCACGTGGGACGAGGTTCTTGCGGCGGCGGCCATCAACGCACCCAACGACTTGATGGTGTACGCCACCATCGAGGCGCTCCCACTCTTCGCCGTCGCCGGCCACACGACAAAAGCGGTGGAATACCTGCTCGGCAACCACACGATCGCCGAGACGATGTACCGCCACGACCCGAGGGCGATGCTGTACGCCCCGCTCCGCCTGCTTGTCTACGCCGACGCCGACGGCAATGCGGTCTTCTCGATGGACCAGCCCAGCGCGGCCTTCGGCAGCCTGGGCATCGCAGAGGTCACCAAGGTTGGCGAAAGCCTGGATCGTAAGGTGGCAAACCTGTTGCGGGTCATCGGAATTGACGTCGGCCAAGCCTTTGACGCCTCGAAGCGGTAAGTCCGGCGGAGCAGATGGCTCCGCCGGACTTACCTGATTTACCCCGAGTTACTTGCTGATCTCGATGCGCTGTGCCTGAGTGCCGGCATACGCACCGGTGACCCGTACGGTCAGCACGCCGGCGTCGTAGGACGCCGAGATGGCCTCGCCGGTGATGTGCGCGGGCAGCCGGAACGACCGGCGGAACGAGCCGTAGCGCACCTCGCGCAGCGTGCGCCCGTCCTTCTCCTCCGCGTGCTCGTCGCGGCGCTCACCGTGGATGACCAGGCGGCCGTGATCGACCTCGACGTTGACGTCCTTCTCGACGTCCACGCCCGGTAGCTCCAGGCGGACGACCGCGTCCTCGCCGTCCTTGGCGATCTCGGCGGCGGGGCTGAACCCGTCGGCTACTGGCTTCAACCAGTCGCTCGCGGGGGCCGGTCCAAAGAAATCGCGCATCCAGCGGTCGACATCCCACGCGGGTCGTGACCACAGGGTCAGGTTGCTCATTTGTATCTCCTCGTGCTTGGTGGTTGCCGACGTTTGTCGGCCTACCGGTACAAACATGAGTCGACCACGCTTAAGTTCCACCTCGGTGTTCGCCCTGCGCGAACGACGTCAAATCAGGGCCGCATCGAAGCTTTCGTCGATCGCCAGCCGGTAACCGCGTTTGACGACCGTCGCAACAATCTTGCTGTCGCCCAAAGCTTTCCGCAGCCGCAGCACCGCGGTATCCACGGCGTGCGGATCGCTGGCGCTGCCCGGCAAAGTCCGTAGCAGTTCCCGGCGCGCGACCACGACGCCGGGACGGTGAGCCAATGCACGCAGGATCGCCATCGCCGCCGGCGACACCGACTGGACTGAGCCGTCAACCACCACAGAGGAACCGCGGATCTCGATTCGATGGCCGGCCGCCTGCAACGAACGCGACCGCAGCACGGGCAGCTCCTCGGCGATAAGCCTGGCCAGCGCGGCCAATCGCATTCGTTGTGGCGACGACGTCGGAACCCCCAGACGTGCCAACGGTTGTGCGGTGATCGGGCCCACGCACATTGCCCGCACATCGGCGCGCAGCGCGGTGAGCAGCTGGTCGGTGATACCGAGATCGCCGGCCCGCATCAGCGTCGCTGCCACCGCCGGTGCCGAGGTGAAACTCACCGCGTCGAATTGTCGTTGGGCGACCTGCTTGATCAGCTGGTCGAACTCGCCGCCCGCGGGCACCGGTTTCCAGCGGTACACCCGGATCGGGACCACCTCCGCACCCCCGGCGCGCAACTCGTCGAGAAACTCCGGAAACGGATCCCAGTCCTCGGTCGCGCCGTGCAGCTGCACGGCGATGCGACAGCCGGCGATGCCGGATTGCCGCAGATATTTCACGACCTCTCGTGACGATTCGGTTTTCGGGGACCACCCTTCAGGCAAACCGGCAGCGCGTAATGCACCGGTGGCCTTCGCTCCACGCGCCACGATCCGAGCGCCGGACAACGCCGCGGTCAGCTGACTGCCCAATTGCCATCCTTGGGCGGCGGCGATCCAACCGCGAAATCCGACGCCGGTGGTGGCGATCAGAATATCGGGTGGACTCGCAATCAAAGCTTCCGTGTTGCGGCGTAATTCGTCATCGTCGGGCAAAGCGACCATGGTGATCGCCGCCGCACTGGCAACGGTGGCACCGTGCCGGCGCAGCAATGCGCAGAGCTCATCGGAGCGCCGTGCAGACGTCACTGCCACCCGGTAGCCGGCCAGCGACGGCGCAGCGGCGTGAACCATATGAATTGTGTATGCCAGCCAGATTTCGGCTGAATTACCGATCAATTGCTGACGCGTTAGCCAGAACCGTCACCAGACGTCGCCGTCGCGCCAGTCGCACGCCAGGGCAGCGGTCGCGTCCAGGTCGATCCCGACCGGCAAGACGAACACCGATCCGTCATCATCGGGTGTCCGTGTCGTGCCGGCAGGAGCCAGCACCGACGTCGGGCCGCGCCATGGCAGCCAGCCGCGCGATGTGTAGAGCTGCCTGCCGCGGTCCGAGGAACTCAACGCACCGAGCTGGTAGCCCCCGCGGATCACTTGCTCGCAGGCATCCAGTATCGCGATTGCCAGCCCCTGTTCACGCCAATCTTCGCGCACGGCCACGGCTTCGACGTAGCCGCAGCGCAACGGGACGCCGCGGTAGACCAGCCGTCGTTGCACAACCGCTCCGTGCGCGATGATCGCGCCACGATGCCAGATGAGGGCATGCATCCCGCCCAGCGCGTGGTCCCAGTCGGTGTCGGTGAACTGCCCGGCGAACGCGTCGTTGACCATCTCGTAGGCCCGCTGCCGGGCCTCGCTCTCGAGGTCGGCGGTGTGAACCAGGCGGGCGGTGTGGACCTGGGTGCGCACACTGCTGGTTTACCAGGTGGACTAGCCAACCGCCATCGAAGTTGAAGGAGAAATCCGCGCAGTCCTGGGTCGCGACCAGTGCAGGCGCACGTACTGCCCGGGCCGTATCTGGGCAACCCTGTCGATGTCTTGGTCGGCGATCACGCCGACCACCGGGTAGCCGCCGGTGACGGGGTGGTCAGGACCGAGGATCACAGGTAAGCCATTGGGCGGCACCTGAATCGCCCCGCGGGTGGCGCCCTCACTGGGCAGCACCCGATCGGGTGAGCGGTGCTGCAGTGGGCGGCCCTCCAGGCGCATGCCCACTCGGTCGCTGCGGTCGGAGACCATCCAGATGGTGCGCACCAGGGCGTCGGGATCGACGAGCCAGTCGTCGCGCGGCCCGGGCACCACCAGCAGTTCCACCAGGTGTTCGGAGATCGGCGGCACCGGAGCCTGGTCGAGTTCGGGATACTCGTCGGTGTGTTCGCCGACCGGCAGCACGTCACCGGGTTGTAGCGGCAGCGGGCCGATCGCCGACATCACGTCGTAGCTGCGTGAACCCAGCACCGGCGTCACGTCGATACCGCCACGGACCGCCAAATAGCTGCGCACGCCGGTGTAGGGAGTACCCAGCGAGATCACCCCGCCATCCCGGACATGCTGAATGCTGTTGGTGCCGAACAAGATACCGTCGACGCGCGGATCTGTGTCGGCGCCGGTCACGGCAATGTCGACAGGGCCGCCACGGACACGCGCGGAGAATCCACCGAACGTCACCTCGATGGTGGCGCGGTCGTCGGGGTTGGCCAGCAGCCGGTTCGCCAGCGTGTGAGAACGCCGGTCGGCCGCTCCGGACCGGGTGACGCCGATGTGCGCCAGCCCCACCCGTCCCAGATCCTGGACGAGGGCCAATGGTCCGGTGCGCAAGATCTCCAAGGTCGGCATGTAGCTCTCCTTTCAGGTTCTTCGCGCGTCGGGCCGCTATGCGGCCCGGAACTGAACCCACATGCCCGGCGTCAGCAGCGCCGGATCCGGACGGTCGATATCCCACAGCACAACATCGGTGTGGCCGATGAGCTGCCATCCGCCCGGTGATCGACGCGGGTAGATTCCGGTGAATTCGCCGGCCAACCCCACCGCACCGGCCGGGACCGACGACCGCGGCTCCGATCGCCGAGGCACCGACAGCCGCGGGTCACCGCCGACCAGGTACGCGAAACCCGGTGCGAATCCACCGAATCCGACTTGCCAGGGAGTGGCGGTATGCGCATTGATGACCTGTGCGGTCGTCAGGCCGGTACGGTCGGCCACCTCGGCGAGATCGGCGCCGTCGTAGACGACGTCGATCACCATGGGCTCGACCGCCGGGGCGGTGGGCACCATGCCGGCGTCCACCCGCAAGGTGCGCAGTCGACGACGGACGGCGGCTTGCTGCCTGGGGCCGTCGAGTTTCAGCAGCACCGTGCGGGAGGCCGGGACGATGTCGAGCACACCGGGCAGCGCGGCCTCGCGCAATGCAGCCGCCCACGCCAATACGTCGGTGGTGTTGTCGAACTGAAGTAGCAGTGCCTGGTCGCCGTAATCGAGAACGGTGTTGGTCACGCCGAGATCCATCGCCACGCTCATTACTCGACAGTAACCCCTTGGCGGCCTGGTGAAACCAGAATTTCGAGCACTGCCAGAGCTGCCTTAATCCATGCTCAGGCGACGCCCGCCGACGATGGCCGCCGCAAAGCGGCGGGAGGAGGAGGCGGGCAATGCGGAAGGTCCTAATGCAGGATGTTGGCGACCAGCTCGGGCAGCTGATCGGCCACCAGTGGATAGCTCAGTGGCGACGCGAACGCGATCGCGCCGGCTTGATCCTTGGTGGTGAACACGCTGTTGGCCTTTAGCGCCGCCACATCGGGATTGGCCAGCAGCGCCGCTTGATCGCCATCGTTTTCCGTCATCCAGATCAGCAGATCGGCGGCACCGAGGACCGGGTTGATCTTGTCGCGCGGAATGAACGCGCGCTGCTGATCGACGGCGAGCGGTTTGATGCTGTCGGCGATGGCCAGACCCATCTGGGTCAGAAACTCGGTGCGCCAGCCGGTTATTGCGACCACGTCGTCCTGATGCAGCCTGCCCTGCAGCAGCAGCACCCGCTTGTTTTTGAACTGCGGATACTTGTCCGCGACGGCGGCAAATCTCTGGTCGACACCGCTGATCAGGGACTTCACCTGGGCGGGCTGAAAAACCGCCCGGCCGACCGTCGTCGCCTGGTCCTTCCACGGCTCGAAGAATGCGTCGCCGTCCGATTGCGGAATCGTCGGGGCGATCGCGGCCAGCTTCTGGTAGGTGTCCTCGTCGACGCCGGCGTCGGTGGCGACGATCAGGTCGGGCTTGAGCCCGGCGATCTGCTTTACCTGAATCCCGTTGTCTAGGTTCAACACAACGGGTTTAGCGTTGCCGAGTCTGGGTTGCGCCCAGGGCCACACCCCGGACGGCTGGTCGCCGAACCAGTTGGTCACTGCGATCGGCACGACTCCAAGCGCCAGCAGATCGTCTTGCTCGGTGAAGCCGGCGCTGACGACCCGCTTGGGGGGCTCGGGAATGGTGGTCTCGCCGAAAGCGTGCGTGATGGTTACCGCTCCGGCGCCACTGCCACTAGCGGGCGCCGTCTTGTGCGATGAGCAGGCCGTTGGACCCCCGACCACGAGCAGCCCCGCGGCCGCGCCCGCGCGCAGGAACCCGCGCCGACTCCATTGCTCACGCACCGCGTGAGCCTAGCGCGATCCCTCAGGTCAGCGGCATGCCGGAGTCGACGAAGTCCAGGGCGCGAAGGACGGTGTCGGTCGCGCCCGGACCCGGCTCGTAGACCGCCATCATCGCGCCGGTGAGGGCGCCGGCGAATACCCGCAGCTCGAAATCGCTTGAGTCCCTGCCGATTCGGCGACCGACCGCCTCGGCGAACGTGGTGATGGTGCGGTAGTACTCGTCGTACATGGCGGCCTTGAGCTCCGGTATCGAGAACATCAGCCGTTGCCGGGCGTCCTCGAACTCCCGTTGGTCCTCCGACAAGTTAGCCATGGCGGCCTGGTAGGCCCGCCGGACCGCCTGGGACGGCGAGAGGTCGGGCGGCTGTTCCTCGAGAGCATTCAGGATCACC
>DASQSQ010000182.1:0-2382 GCA_035642315.1 Mycobacterium sp. | reverse complement strand
GCGTGGCGCGGCCGGCGGGTGCCCCCTGGTTGGGCCGCGGCGGTCTGCGGCCGGCGCGGACGGCGGCGACGGCGTCGGCGAAAGGTCCCCCGCTGCGGTAGCGCATGCCGGGGTTTTTGACCAGCGTGAGCTCGATGAGCTCGCGCACGTTGGCCGGTAAGTCGGACGGCAACGGCGGGGGCGGCTCTTTGATGTGCTTCATCGCCACCGTCAACGCGCCGTCACCAGTGAACGGTCGCTTACCCGAAACCGCTTCGTAGCCAACCACTCCCAGCGAGTAGACATCGCTGGCCGGAGACGCATCGTGGCCCAGTGCCTGCTCGGGGGCAATGTACTGGGCGGTGCCCATCACCATGCCGGTCTGAGTCACCGGAGCGGCATCGACGGCCTTCGCGATACCGAAGTCGGTGATCTTCACCTGACCGGTGGGAGTGATCAGAATGTTGCCGGGCTTGACGTCGCGATGCACCAGACCGGCCGCGTGCGCAACCTGCAACGCCCGCCCGGTCTGCTCCAGCATGTCCAGCACGTGCCGCAACGAGAGCCGGCCGGTGCGCTTGAGTACCGAGTTGAGCGGCTCACCGTTGACCAGCTCCATCACCAGGTATGCAGTGCGGCCCTCGCCGTCCATGTTGGTCTCGCCGTAGTCGTGAACGCTGGCGATCCCGGGATGATTGAGCATCGCGGTGGTGCGCGCCTCGAACCGAAAACGCTCGATGAACTCAGGGTCAGAGGAGAATTCGCTTTTGAGCACCTTGACCGCGACACGCCGGCCCAGCCGGCTGTCCACCGCCTCCCACACCTGGCCCATGCCGCCGGTGGCGATGAGGCGCTGCAGCCGGTAGCGGCCAGACAGCGTCACACCTACTCGCGGGCTCATCGGCTCGTTGCGGCGTGGAAGCCCCCGGCTGTAGCCGAGGGAGGAGACGCCGCGTCTCCTCTCGGTGGGTTGTCGGTGGTGACGGCTAGGTTGCAGGCGTGGCGCGCTATCGGTTGTTTCCGACCGCTGGGCAGGCGGTGGTGTTGGCCGAGCATTGCCGCCACGCCCGCTATTTGTGGAACTTGGCGGTCGAGCAGCAGCAGCACTGGCAGCCGGGCCGCCAAGCGCCCGGCTACAACGAGCAGTGCGCCCAATTGACCGCGGCCCGCGCCGAATACGAGTGGCTGGCAGCCGGGTCGCAGACGGTGCAGCAGGCGTTGCGCGATTTCGCCCAGGCGATGCGCAACTTTTTCAACGGCACCCACCGTCGCCCGACGTGGCGCAAAGCCGGGGTGCATGAGGGCTTCCGGCAGGTCGCGGTGAAAGCCCAGCACGTCCAGCGTCTGAACCGCCGGTTCGGCCGGGTATGGGTGCCCAAGGTCGGCTGGCTCCGGTTCCGGCGGTCGCGGCCGGTGCCCGAGGGCGTGAAGTCCTACCGCATCACCTGTCACCGGGCCGGTCGCTGGCATATCGCCTTCGCCCACGCACCCGAACCTATCCCCGCGCCCGGTGACGGCTCCGTGGTGGGTATCGACCGTGGCGTTGCGGTAGCGGCCGCACTGTCGACCGGTGAGCTGCTGTATGCCCCCGGCCTGAGCCGCGGTGAGGCCACGCGGTTGAAGGTGCTCCAGCAGCGCCTGGCCCGCGCCGAGCGTGGCTCCCACCGGCGAGTTCGCACCAAGCGTGCGGTCGCAAAACTGAAGGCCCGCGAGACCGACCGACGTAAGGACTGGGTGGAAAAAGCCACCACCGATCTGGCGCGCCGGTTCGAGACCATCCGCATTGAAGCACTTGATGTGCGTGCGATGACGCGCACTGCGCGGGGAACGGTGCAGCAGCCTGGTGTGGGTGTTGCGGCCAAGCGTGGCCTGAACCGGGGTATTTCTCGCAGTTGTTGGGGTCTGTTCGCTGCGCGTCTGGAATACAAGGCGTGTGGCCGGGTCGAGCAAATCCCATCCGCGTACACGTCGCAGCAATGCGCCATTTGCGGGTATATCGCTCCCGAAAATCGTAAGAGCCAAGCGGTTTTCGAGTGCAAAGCCTGCAGCGCGGGTCCGTGCAACGCCGACGTGAACGCTGCACGCAATATCGCCGCCGGACGGGCGGTGACAGCACGGGGAGACCTCGGCGGTAGCCGGTCTGCGAACCGTGAACCTCAACTCTGCTCTCCTGGCGCATAAATAGTGGATGGGATGGGGTTGGAATCCTCCAGCTCTCAGCTGGAGGAGGACGTCAAGGTCCTCCCTGCAGCGCGGCCTCGATGACGGCCCGCCCGATCGGTGCGGCCAGCGCACCGCCGGTAGCCGACAACCGGTCGGCGCCGTCCTCCACGACCACCGCAACGGCCACCTTCGGGGTCTGGGCGGGCGCGAAGGCGATGTACCACGCGTGGGGTGGCGTGT
>DASQSQ010000181.1:0-4493 GCA_035642315.1 Mycobacterium sp. | reverse complement strand
TCGCTGCCACAACGCACCGCGATCCGGTCAGGTCCGCATTGCCGACTGGGCTCCAAAAGCTCCAGTATCGTGCACGGTCGTCCGGGCACCGGCCGATCGCCGCGGCTCCAGCCGTCCAGGATCCGGCGCTGCTCGCCGGCGCCGATCAGCCCGACGTCGCGCAGGGTCTGATCGAGGTTGTCGGCGAATTCATCGACGACCTGCGTGAGCCAGCCGGCCAACCGCTCGATCGTCGATCGGCGGTAAAGCTCGGTGCGGAAGATGATTTGGCCGTTGTAGCCGGTATCCCCAGATCCGTCTGTGCCGAAGAAGTTGACGCTCAGATCGGCGTGCGCCATGTCGAAGGGAGGGTCCAGCGTGGTGCATACCGTGTCCTGATCGCCCGGAGTCGTGGCGATGACACGGGTAGCGGGCAGATGATCCCGGACGTGCACGACGACCTGAAACAGCGGGTTGCGTGACAGTGATCGCACCGGGTTGACGCTGTCGACGACTCGGTCGAACGGCAGGTCTTGGTGTGTGTAGGCGGCCAGCGCCGTTTCCCGGGCCCGGCCGCACACCTCACGCAGCGTCGGGTTGCCACGCAAGTCGTTGCGCAGCACCAGGATATTGACGAAAAACCCGATGAGTTGGTCGAGTTCGGCTTCGGTGCGACCGGCGACCGGCGTGCCCAGCGGGATGTCCACTCCCCCGCCGGCCTTATGCAGCACCACAGCCACGGCGGCCTGCAGCAGCATGAATTCGGTGACGCCAAGTTCGCGGCAGCGCTCGGCGAGTTTGGCGCGGGTACCGGATCCGATACAAAATTCGACGGCTTCGCCAACACCGCTGGGCACTGGCGGCCGCGGAAGGTCGGGCCGCAGCCCGGTGTCCTCCGGCAGCCCTGCCAACTGCCGAATCCAGTACTCCCGCTGCGCGGTGGCTACGGGTGACTCTTGACCGGTCTCGCCGAGCAGTGCGCCCTGCCACGCCGCATAGTCGGCGTACTGCATACGAAGCGGTGCCCATGCCGGTGCCTCGCCGACCCGACGGGCACGGTACGCGGTCAGCAGATCGGCGAAAAGCACACCGGCCGACCAATGGTCGGCTGCGATGTGGTGCACGACCAGTGACAACACCTGCTCTTGGGGTGCGTCTGTGGACTGGAGTAGCGCGACCCGAAAGGGCCATTCGCTGTCCAGCTCGAAGCAATGCCGACGCTCGATATCCAGCTGAGATTGCAGCCAGTCGTCACCATCACCGGCGGCACGCCGGACTGGGATCTCGTTCACCGGTGCGACCACCTGGTAAGGGACACCGTCGATTTCGAGGTAGCTGGTGTGCAGGATTTCGTGGCGGGCGACGAGGTCGCCCACGGCGGCGATCATCGCCTCGACATTCCACGGTCCGGTCAGTCTCGCGGCGAAAGGAATGTTGTTGACCGGGCTGGGACCCTCGACCCGGTAAGCGAACCAGGTGCGTAGTTGCGAAGCCGACAAAGGCAGCGGTTCGTCGTGGACGGTCGCAATCAGCTTGGGCCGCGACCGCGAGACCTGGCCACTGCGCAACTGGTCGACCCGCTCCGCGAGCCGCCCCACGGTAGCCAACTCGAAGATGTCCCGGATGCCCAGTTCGACATCGCATTCCGCTCGAATCGCGGTGACCAGCTTGGTGGCAACCAGCGAGTGCCCACCCAGGTCGAAGAACGAATCGTCGACGCCTACCCGCTGATGTCCGAGCAGCTCGGAGAACAGCGCGGCGATCCGCCGTTCGGTCGCTGTTGTCGGGTCGCGGTATTCGCTGGCCGCCGCGATCTGCGGCTCGGGCAGCGCGTCGCGGTCGATCTTGCCGTGCGCGGTGATCGGAATCTCGTCGAGCACAACATAGGCCGCCGGTGTCATGTAGTCCGGGAGCGCTGCCGCCACCCTGGCGCGAATCCGGTCCAGGTCGACCGTCTCACGGTCGGTGCCGTCGGCCGGAGTCAGATAACCCACCAGGCTTTTGCCCAACTGCGGCAGGTCGGCAGCCAGCACAACTGCCTGTCCGACGCTGGGGTCAACCGAGATGGCCGCGCCCACTTCGCCCAGCTCGATGCGGAAACCGCGGATCTTCACCTGTTCGTCGGCGCGGCCGACGAATTCGATGTCCCCGTCGGCGTTACGCCGAGCCAGGTCGCCGGATCGGTACAGCCTGCCGCCGGGGGTGAACGGGTCGGCGACGAAACGCTGGGAGGTCAGAGCCGGTCTGCGGTGATACCCGTGTGCGACATGGGTTCCGCCGATGTAGATTTCGCCGATCACGCCGGCCGGGACCGGCCGCAGCGCGTCGTCGAGCAGATGTACCTGGGTGTTGATCTTGGGCCGGCCGATCGGCACCACCCGGGTGCCCTGAGCGCCCTCGACGGGGTAGCTGGTGGCGTTCACGACAGTCTCGGTAGGCCCGTAGAAGTTGTACAGCAGCGCATCGAAGGTGGCGTGGAACTTGTCGGCGATCTCGCCCGGCAACGGTTCGCCACCGATGGGCACCCGGCGCAGCGTGCGCCACTGGTTGACCCCCGGCAGTGACAGGAACAGACCCAGCAGTGACGGGACGAAATGCATCGAGGTGATGCCTTCGCGGCGCAGCAACTCGGTCAGGTATCCGATGTCGCGCAGTCCATCCGGCCGCGGAATGACCAGCCGGGCACCACAAATCAACGTCCCGAAGATCTCGCCCATCGAGACGTCGAAACTTGGCGATGCCACCTGCAGCAGCCGATCCGTTTCGTCGACCCGATATTCGTCACCGAACCAGACGAAGTACTCGGCGATCGGTGCGTGCGGAACCGGTACGCCTTTGGGCAGCCCGGTCGAACCTGAGGTGTAGATCAAGTAAGCGGTGTTCTGCGGGCTCAGCGGCCGGATCAACTCGGGCGCCGTGGCCGGATAGTGCGCCAGGCCGGTAACCGGTTCGCGCAGGACCATTTTGGCCACCGCGTCATCCAGGATGAAGGCAAGCCGGTCTTCGGGATAGGTCGGGTCGACGGGCAGGTACACCGCTCCGGCTTTGAGAATGCCCAAGGCCGTGGTGACCAGTTCGGGTGACTTGTCGAGCAGCACCGCGACACGGTCCTCGGTGCCGATGCCTTGCTCGATCAGCCAATGCGCCATCCGATTGGCTTCTTCATCGATCTCGCGATAGCTGTACTGGCGGCCTTCGTACACGACGGCGACGGCATTGGGTGAGTGCGCCGCGCGCCGAGCGACCAACGCGGGCAGCGTGGCGGCCGGGGTCGCGAAGTCTTGACCAGACGACACCCGCCGCAGCCACTCGCCGTCTGCCTCGCTCATCAGTCCGCAGGCCGACAGCGCGGTGTCGGGGTTGGCCAGTGCGTTGTCCAACAGCACGGCATAGTGGCGCAGCAGCTGGTCCACCAGCCCGCGATCCAGCACCTCGACCAAGTACTCGGCTTCGACCAGTGCGCCACCATCCGTGCCGGGCACTTCGACCATCAGGCTCAGCGGCAACTGACTGAAGTGACCGCGCAGATCGGCGCGCTCGCATCGGATCCCGGGCGGGCTGAAGCCGCCGCCGTCGGGCTCACGCAAGCCGAAGCTGACCCGGGTCATCCGCTCAGCGCCGTGCCTGCGGTCCGGATTGGATGCCCGCACCAGCCATTCCAGATCGACGCGGGAGTGAGCGAGGGCGCCCACGGCGCTGTCACGGGTTTCGGTCAAGAGTTGCCGGAATGTCTGGCGCGGTTTCGGCCGCATGCGCATCACCACGGTATTGCCGTAGTACCCGATCGCGTTCTCGGTTCCGCCGCCGCGATTCAGCACCGGGGCCGCGACCAGGAAATCGGTGGAGTGGGTGTAGCGATGGACCAGAGCCGCGAACCCGGCCATCAACACCATGTACGGGGTAGCTCCGGTTTCCCTGGCAAGCGCCGCCGCCCGCGCAACGGTATCCGCCGACAACCGGGTTACCGCGCGCTGGGCGCGCCACGTGCTCGGCACCAGCGAGCCATTAGGGCCTGGAAGTTCCAGCGGTTCGGGCAGATTCGTGATCAGCGAGCGCCAGTAGGCCAAATCGTCATCAAGATTTCCCGCGGCGGCTGCGATGGCCACGGATACCCGCCCGGTAACGGCGCCGTCTGGATCGGTGTAGGCGTGAGTCAGGTCGGCAAAGAACGGCGCCCAGGACCCGTCGTCCCAGGCGATGTGGTGCGCGGTGAGCAGTAGCATCACCTCGTCCGCGCCCAGCCGCACCGCCGTGACCCGCAACGGCGATTCCCCGGTCAGGTCGAACGGTTGCCGAAACTGCCTCTGCGCCAGTACTTCCAGCCTCAGACGCCGGGCCTGCTCAGCGAGGCCGGAGAGGTCGTGCTCCGCCCAGCCGGGCCGCAGGTCATCGCGAGTCACCGGATGCGGATCGCCGTCACCGTCGGTTTGATACGTGGTGCGCAAGACCGGGTGCCGTACGGCGACGGCCGCCACCGCTGCCCGCAGTCGGGTGATATCGACGCTGCCGGTGAG
>DASQSQ010000180.1:0-6799 GCA_035642315.1 Mycobacterium sp. | reverse complement strand
GACTGCGCGGCGGTGAGCAGTCCTTCAAGGACATCAACTGCATCCCGTTCGCGCCGCCGCGTGACAACCCGTACTCGGGCGCGGGAATCCTGAACTTTGTGTTCGGTGAGATGTGGCTGCGCCCCGGGCTCGGAATCAAGGAGCGACGGCTGATCACGGTCGCGTGCGTTGCGTTCCAGGACGCAGACCTGCCGGTCATGTCGCACGTCTACGCGGCGCTGAAGAGCGGTGATGTCTCGTTCGACGAGATGGATGAATTGGCACTCCAATTCGCGGCCTATTACGGATGCGCGAAGGCGGATTACCTCAACCAGGTGATCGGCGAACAGAAGCAACGGGTGTTGGCCGAGTACTAAGTTGAGCTGCATCCCGGCGCCTAATTTCGTGTGGGTGGTGATGCCGGCGCGCGGGTTCCGGGATCAGCAGACACTGGCTTCGACGCAGGGATGGTACGCGGCTCAGCGAGCTGGATTTCATATCGCCGCGATCACCGAAACCGTTGTGACAGCTGGGGTGCTCGCGTTCGCCGCAGTGGCCTATGTCCGCCGTTTCCCTCCGATGTGGATACTTGTCATCTCCACCGTCGGAGCGCTCTCCATTGTGGTGTGCGCGTTGATCGCCGGCCACTACGCCGACGAGGCCGCGATTTCAGTCAATTCCTCCGTCTCGCGATCATGAGTCGTCTCCGCCATCGCCGGCTGCGGCGGTACACCGCGGAATCCGTTGCAGCGCGCCGGGATCTTTGCCATCGACCGTCAGCCGGCGGCCTCCATCCGCTGCGCTGGCAAGACGGATATGAAGTTCGTTGCCGCCGGCGCAATCCGGATCCACGAAGAGCTGCAATTCGCCGGAGTCGACGAACAACATGGCGTCAGCATTGGATAGCTTCCAGGGATGCCCGTCGGTGGGCCATCGGCCACCCACCAGCCGAATGTCATTGCGGTCGCCGTCTTGTTCTTCGGCGCCCTCGGCCGTGACGCAACTGACCCACAGCTTCGCCGGCAGCGGTCGGAAGTACACCGCGAGGCGCTGGCGGTTGAGATCCGCGTCGACCGGTATTCCGATCGCGGGCAGGGATGTGCCCTCGGGACGGTCGTTCAGCGACTTCTTGACTTGGCGCGATCCGATCCCGCTGCCAAACCAGTCGATGGTCAGCACGGTGGTGATGTACTGCGCGATCGCCAGAGTCAACAGGCCGCCCGCGCCGGCAGCCCCCACGCCGGCCGCGCCCGCTGCCGCGGTGACCGGCAGCGCAAGCAGACCGACCACAGCCGCGGCACCGGTAGCCGCGGCGACCTTACCGGCAGCGGTCAAGCTGAACTGCGGATTCACTTCCGGCTCTGAAGGATTCTGCGCCGGTCGCACACCTATGGTTCGTGGAAGCTCGTCGAACTGCTCGCTGAGTTGCTTGACTATCGCCTCGTAATCTTGATCACTGAGCTCACCTGCGCGCTTTTTTTCGGCCGCCGTGCCCAGCTCCTGCTCAAGAGTTTCGACGGTGGCCAGGTCAGTTGGCTGGTTCTCCCCCTCGTGTGGGTCGCGAGGTATATCGTCAAGGCCCATCTCGTAGGTCACCTTGAAGTTGGCCTTGAAATCATAGAGTTTGGTTTCGGCACTTACGGTTCCGTCGATCACCAACCGGCCGTCCTCGGTCCGCGGCACGATATCGGCGTCGAGGGCGTCGAGGCTGCGCTGTTGGCCGCCGATGGTAATGGTCTTGGGACCTTCCAGCAGGCACGGGACGTCGGCGTCGAAGTCGTTTTCGTCGAGATTGAAGCTGTTCTTTACGCTGTCACGGACCTGCCGCAGGATGCTCCACCCCGTGACGGCCAATCCGGTTTTCTCACGCGGGTTTTCGGCGAGGATCGATGCGGGCAGCTCCTCGCCTGGCGGCAGCGTCCGCAGCGTCTGCAGCTGGACAACCATGGATTCGTCGGTCGTCTCGCCGATCTCGAAGCGCTGCACGACGGCGTCAAGGGCCTTGGTCGTACTGTCGTCGTCCGATTCAGGGTCGACGTCCAGCGGCGAGGGCAGCAGATTGACGATGCCGTTGTCCCCCATCTCGGCCAGCTTGGGCCGGACCGCATCGGCAATCTGGGCGGCCAGCGAGTCGAGCACCCGGATCCTCGCCTCGTCGTCGGAGATACTGGGGTGCTGAAGTTTTTCCAGATTGACCATGAGTTCGCCTGCGATGCAATGGGTTATCCAATACGCCTCGGCGTAGTCCAGTTCCCAGCAGATCCGCGGGTCTTGTCCGGTGAGGACGGTGCGGCCGTCAGGGCGACGCTCGATGTGTGAACCGAACAGCCGCGGGGCGTACTCGTCGGGCGGCGGGGCGGCCACCAACGTAGGTGCATCCTGTGCGGTGAAGTTCAGTGCGATGGTCTGCTTGCCCGGGTCTACACGATGCGGCTCGAGCTGGTCATGCATCGTCAAGCGGCCGAACAACGGGATCTCGTTGTACGGGATCTCGCGCGACTCCCCAGCACGGGGACCGCCCGGGATCGTGATTGTCGCCGGCGGCAGCTCGACGAGCGGGATGCACGTCACCGAATCGATGACGATCTTGGAATCGAAGATCACCAGGTCGATCGCGAAATGCCGTAACGGGTCGTGCGGATCGCCGTCGGTCTCCTCCTGCCACAGCCGGTCAAGCGCATCGACGATGAACCAAACGCGATCCAGCGTGAGATCTAGAGTCGCCGTCGCCGAGTAGCCGGTGCCGTCGACGGACTCTGTGTACTTGTCGCCGCTGAACATCTCGAGGGTCTGATCTTGAACGCGTTCACGATGAATTTCGATCATCGTGTCGGGACGATGCATGTCAAACTCCATAGGGCGCTCGGCTTGGCTTGTGCATGCTGTACCCAAAAGTGCGCGTTTTGAGTCAACTGCCAGCCCAGCCCGCCAAATTCAAGTTCGCGCTGACTTGGCTGGGCCTAAAGTGGCGAGTGGAATGTCCGTGAGGGGCCATCTGTGCAGCAGTTGAGTTGGACCGATGACATGATGTTGCGCGCCGAGCGGCCGGCGACGCCATTACAGATCCAGATGCTGCTGATCTACGACCCGTCGACTGCCCCGGGCGGCACCGTGACCTTCAAAGGGATTCTCGCCGAGCTCGAAGCCCGGCTGCATCTTGCGGATATTTTCCGGCGTCGGTTGACGGACATGCCGGGTGGTTTGGATCGGCCCTACTGGGTAGATGACCCCAGCTTCGACCTCGAGTATCACGTGCGTCATATCGGGCTCCCTCAGCCTGGTGACTGGCGACAGCTCTGTATCCAGGTCGCGCGGTTGCACGCCCGGCAGATCGATTTGCGTCGTCCACCGTGGGAGATCACGGTCATCGAGGGCCTGAACGCCGTGCCCGGAGTACCGCGCGGCTCATTTGCGATGGCGTTGAAACTGCACCACTGTGCCGTTGACGGCATGGCGAGCGTTCAAATGATCGCGGCGCTGCATGATCTTGCCGCTGATAGCCCGCGACCCGCTGGGCCCGACAGTCCCTGGGACCCCAGCCCCCTTCCCTCGACCGGAGACTTACTCGCCCGCACGGCGATCAACGCGGCATTGCGCCCGTTGCGCGCGACCTCCGTTCTCGCGTCGAGCGCCCCAAAGGCATTGCGCGGCTTGGCAGTTCTGCCGGGCAAGCTGATCGGCGGTGTCGCGAGCCGGGTCGCCACCGGTAGCGTGCCGTCCTTGCCACCGAAGACCCGTTTCAACCAAACCGTGGCGCCGCATCGTGTCTTCGAGGCACGCTTCCACGACCTCGCTGATTTCAAGCGGATCAAAGCCAGCGTGCCCGGCTCGACGGTCAACGATGTGGCGCTCGCCTACGTCGGCGGCGCCCTTCGCGAGTATCTGGATGGCCACGGCGAGCTTCCCGACGAGTCGCTGGTCGCGGCCTGCCCAATGTCACTGCGTCCGGCCGGCGATAACACCAGCCAGGGGAACGCGTTGTTCGGTCGGCTGCAATCACTTGGAACGAACATCGCTGATCCGCTCGAACGGCTTACCGCCATTGCCGAAGCATCGGCGGCAAGCCGGTCCGGGTCGGATCGTTCGACCACGACTCAGCTGCTCGATCTGATTGGCACGATGCCAACCGCGCTGGTCGGGATCACCACGAAGGCCGCGAGCGTGCTTCCGTTCTCGGGCCCGACGATCGCCAACACCACCGTGACCAACGTGCCCGGTCCAACCGAACCGCTTTTCTTCTGCGGCGCCCGACTGGTACGAGCCGCGGGCCTGGGGCCGCTGATAGGCGGCATGAACCTCATCCACGTCGTAGCGAGCTACAACGGAACGTTGTCCATCGGCGCTACTGCGGATCGCGACGCGCTGCCCGACCCGGGCACCTATGCCGAATGTATGGACAACGCTTTCCAGGAGTTGCTTACAGCTGTCGGCTGAGTGGTCGCTTCATTCACGTCAATCACCACGGGGCCAGTCCGGTCCGTCCGTTGCGATGACGCCGGCGTGGGCGACAGGGTAATACTTTTCGATGCGGCGTCGCACCGACTCGAGGAATTGACTAGTGGTCGGAAAATCGACCGGCAACTTATCCTTCATAATCTCTTCGGGCGAAACACCTTGCCAAATGGCATACCTCGGAAGGTATTGCCACTTTCCCGAGCGATCGTATAGACCAAACACGTCGGGGGCATCGAGCGCGGCGATCATGCAATTGATCTCACCGCCGCGGTTGGAGTCATAGATCTGGATCTTGCAATCCTTCGAACGGAAAAAGACAACAGAGTCCTGCGAGCCACCTTCATCTATGTGGTCGTCATACCCAACAAGCTCAAATCCAAGTTCAGTCAATAGAGGCTCGACAATCGACTGAACTCCAGCCAGGAACTCTTGTGTCATCTCAATTTGGGGTTCATTTAGGCGGCAGCCGTATTGCTCAAGAATGCCGTACATGAGCAGCTTGATAGTGCTGTCCGATTTGATCTTTCACCCACAGCAATTGCTCCACATCGGTCTTGGATTTATAACTGACCGGCCGAACTAATTCCTCAAGGGGAATGTTGGGCGCCGGGGAGAATTTGGCAAGATACTGCCATCGATGGGATCGGTCATGGAGACCGAATATGTTTGGCGCAATCAGCGGCGCGATCATACAGTTCACATTACGCTCCCGGGCGGACTGATAAATTTGTATCTTGCGGTCGTCGGAGCAGTAGTAAACGACGGAACCCCGCCTTCCACCCTCATCAACATTGTTGTCGATCTCGTCCACCATGAACCCGAGGTCGTCCAATAGAGGACCGACGACAGACTGGACTTCAGCGGGAAAATTCTCAGTCATCTTCCAACCGCCATTTCATTCACATTACCGAGACCCATCCGTCACCATCGACTACTCGTTATTATTTTTTTCCGAGAATAGCGGCGTGTGCTGTGTCATAATGCTTAACGATGCGATCCCTCACCCAGAGCAACGGATCCGCATACGCCTTAGCTTCAGCTATCGCTGCTCGGAGACGTTCTTGTGGAGGAATATTCGGCCGCTTAGAAAACCTACTAATGAAGTGCCATTTCTTGCTGGTTAGACCGAATGTATTCGAGGCATCCAAAGGCGCAATCATGCAATTCACCTCGCCTTCGCGAGAAGACTGGTAAATTTGTATTTTGCAATCAGACGACCGATAGTAGACGATGTGTCGGTCGATTCCGCCTTCGTCAGGGCTATCGTCGATCTCATCCACAACGAAACCCAGTTCCGCTAACAGCGGTCCCACTGTTGTTTTAACATCGGTGGAAAAGTTGGACGTCATGACTGTCCACCTTTCACGTAAATCCAAGAATCTCCGACCCGTTGATATCCGTATTCGGCAGCATTTTCATTGAGAAAATTTACCTCCATCGCAGAGAACGATGTCGCCCGATCCTCTGCCATATCTTCGAGAGAAGAGTACTCATCGTGGTCGAGCATGTAGTCGATACGGCCCACGCCATTCTCCATTTGAGTCCGGAGGAAGTGTTCGTTGACTTGCCAGCCTAGATCGGCGGCGTCTGAACGACTCAGCCCTTGTCCGATGGCATCCCAGACCGGCGTGCTGGTGTCGTAATAAATCCCGCCGTCACCCCTGGCGGCGCCGATGTAGCCATCTTCCTGACCCAAGAACTTACCCAGGACCACTCGGTCTGGGTTGTCACCGACATAGTGGGTCGACATGTCAGCGAGTTGCTGACTGAGGCCCACTGTGGGCCCTCCGTGCAGTTGCGCGTAATTGAGATCAAACGCCGCCTGATCTGCCCACGGATTGTAGGTGAAGGGGTGATCGAAGCCGGTCGCTGCATACTGCGACACCGCCGGACCGGTGTCGAGCACGCCGGGGCCAATGTCGCCAAGCCCCGCTTCAACGGCTGCTCCTTCGCCGCCGAAAAGCATCCCGGGTAGGGCGAAGGCGCCATCGGCGGTTTTGCCGCCGAGATAGTACGCAGCGCTTGGTGAGTCGAGCGCGTTGTGGAATTCTTCGGCCATCGCGCCCGCCGGATTCCCAACAACGTCAGTGGTGCCCTTGAGCATCTGCCACCACGACTCAGCGACGCCGGGTGCGCCGGGTCCTCCTTGCCCGACGAGGTCTTTGATCCCCTGTTCGGTGGCAAACCAGCGGTCAGCGAACCCGTCGCCGAATCCCGGTGGCGGCGGCGTCGCCGGCTCGGGCGGCACATAGTGCGGCCCACCGTCGGCCATCCACTGCTGGGCGTTGGCCACATACTCATCTAGGTGTGCCTCGATCTGGTCCGGCGGCATACCGGCGTCCGCCATGGTTTGGCGGGCCATCGC
>DASQSQ010000179.1:0-9412 GCA_035642315.1 Mycobacterium sp. | reverse complement strand
CTCCCGATGCGGCCGACATCCAGGCGATCATCCACGGCTTCACCGTCGCGGCAAAGTAATTAGTGTGTTCACATGCCGTTTGATAGGACACAGTGGACCGCTGTAGATCTGCCCTCCTTCGCCGGACGCACCGTAATCGTCACCGGCGCCAACAGCGGCCTCGGCGCGGTGACGGCCCGCGAGCTGGCCCGCGTCGGTGCTCGGGTCACGCTGGCCGTGCGCAACACCGGGAAGGGCGACGCCGCCGCCCGCGAGATGACCGGGAACGTCAAGGTGCGCCGCCTCGACCTGCAGGATCTGGCCTCGGTCCGACAGTTCGCCGACGGCGTGGACAGCGTCGACGTCTTGATCAACAACGCGGGCGTGATGGCCGTCCCGCACGCGGTGACCGCCGACGGCTTCGAGAGCCAGATCGGCACCAACCATCTCGGTCACTTCGCGCTGACTAACCTGCTGTTGCCCAAGCTCACCGACCGGGTGGTCACCGTGTCGTCGTTGATGCACTGGATGGGCTATATCAGCCTTCGGGACTTGAACTGGAGGTCACGGCCGTATTCGGCGTGGGTCGCCTACGGCCAATCCAAGCTGGCCAACCTGTTGTTCACCAGCGAGCTGCAGCGGCGCCTTGCGACAGTCGGTTCGCCGCTGCGCGCGCTGGCGTCGCACCCGGGTTACTCGCACACCAACCTGCAGGGCCGGACCGGTCGCAAGTTCGGCGACGCGGTGATGTCGGCGGCCACCCGCGTGCTGGCCACCGACGCCGACTTCGGTGCCCGGCAAACGCTGTATGCCGCCTCGCAGGACGTACCGGGCAACAGCTTCATCGGCCCGAGCTTCGGCATGGGCGGCCACAGCCGGCCGGTCGGGCGTAGTCCGCTGGCCAAACGCGTCGGCACCGGTAGCGCCCTGTGGGAGCTGTCCGAACGGCTCACGGAGACCAAATTTCCGCTCTGAGGTGCTGGTGCGCTAACCTGACCGGGCGTCACGGCGAGGGTGGCTCTACACGCCACCGTTATCGACGGGGACCGATTCAGACCGATTTGGCGGTTTGTCGCGATTCTCGCCGTGCCAGGAACACTGACACAGGAGCGACACCATGGCTAAATCCGCAGTCAACCAGCTGACCGTCTCGGTACGCACCCAGACCGGCAAAGGCGCGTCCCGGCGGGCCCGGCGTGACGGCAGGATTCCCGCCGTCCTCTACGGTCACGGGGCTGACCCGCAGCACCTCGAGCTGCCCGGCCACGATTTCGCGGCGGTGCTGCGGCACTCCGGCACCAACGCGGTGCTGACCCTCGACATCGACGGCAAAGAGCAACTGGCGTTGACCAAGGCGCTGGTAATCCACCCGATCCGCCACACCATTCAGCACGCCGATCTGCTGGTCATCCGTCGCGGCGAGAAGGTGGTCGTCGAGGTCAGCATCGACATCCAGGGCGAAGCCGCGTCCGGCACCCTGGTCACCCAGGAGGCCAACACCGTCGAGATCGAAGCGGAGGCGTTGTCGATTCCCGAGCAGTTGGTGGTGTCGGTCGAAGGCGCCGAAGCCGGCACCCAGTTCACCGCCGGGCAGATCACGCTGCCGCCGGGGGTCACCCTGGTAGACGATCCGGACATGCTGGTTGTCAACGTGGTGATCGCGCCGACCGCCGAGGAGCTCGAGAGCGAAGGCGCCGGCGAGGTCGCAGAGGGCGAGGAGCCGGCAGAGGAGGGCGGCGAGGCCGAGGAGTCCGAGGCGTCCGAGTCCGAGACCGAATCCGAATAATCAATGGCCGGCCCGCTATTGGTGGTCGGCCTGGGCAACCCGGGGCCAAACTACGCCCAGACCCGGCACAACCTGGGGTTCATGGTCGCAGACCGGCTCGCCGCCCGGCTGGGTTCAACGTTCAAGGCGCACAAGCGTTCCGGTGCTGAGATCGTCACCGGCCGGCTGGGCGGACATTCGGTGGTGCTGGCCAAGCCGCGTTGCTATATGAACGAGTCCGGCCGCCAAATCGGCCCCCTGGCCAAGTTCTATTCGGTGCCTGCGGCCGACGTGCTGGTGATCCACGACGACCTGGACATCGACTTCGGTCAGATCCGGCTGAAGATCGGCGGCGGCGAGGGTGGTCACAATGGGCTGCGCTCGATTGTATCCGCGTTGGGCACCAAGGACTTTCAGCGGGTGCGGATCGGCATCGGGCGACCGCCCGGGCGCAAGGATCCGGCGGCGTTCGTGCTGGAGAACTTCACTGCCACCGAACGCCCGGAGGTTCCTACGCTGTGCGAGCAGGCGGCCGACGCCACCGAGTTGCTCATCGAATTGGGGCTGGACCCCGCCCAAAACCGGGTCCACGCCTGGTGATTCGGCGCTTGGTCGGCTAGGTGACCAGGGTGACGGAGGTAGCCCGGCGCAGTTTGCCCGACGGGGTCTTCGGGATCGTTCCGGGACCGAGCACCACGACGTTGCGTGGCCGCACGTCGACCTCGCCGACGACCTCGTGCGCGACCTGGTGCTCGATGCGACGCACCTCGGCGGGATCTTGATACGCGTTTGACTCGACCGCGACCGCGAAGGTCTCCCGCGCGTGCCCGGCGTCAAGCCGTACCGCGACCGCGCAGCCCGGGCGAACGCCGGCGACTCGGCCGGCGGCCCGCTCGATGTCGGTCGGGTAGATGTTGCGGCCGGCCATGATAATGACGTCTTTGACGCGACCGCACACCACGATGTGCCCGTTCTCCATCAGGTAGCCCAGGTCACCGGTGTCATACCAGCCGTTCTCGTCCTGCGCCGGGATGAACCCGCCCATGGTGGTGTAACCGGGGGTCACCGGTTCGCCGCGCAACTCGATCACCCCGACGCCACGAGTCGGCAACACGGCGCCGTCGTCATCGACGATGCGGGCCTCGATGCCCGTCAGCAGCGGGCCGAGCGAAGCCAGCCGGCGGGTGTTGCCCTTGGTGGCGGGCACGGCACGGCGCAACGCGGCCAGCAGATCGGCGTCCACCTCGTCGACCACCAGCCCGTCGCCGAGTTCGGAGAACGACACCGCCAGCGTGGTCTCGGCCATCCCGTAAGCGGGCATGACCGCCTCGGGCCGCAACCCGAACGGTTTTCCGGCATCGATCAGATCCTCGACATCGGCGGGGTCGACCGGCTCGGCACCGGAGAGCGCGAACCGCAGCGTGGAGAGGTCGAACTGACCGGGAGTGGCCTGCTTGCGCAGCCGCTTGGCGAACAGCGCGTAGGCGAAGTTGGGGGCGGCCGTCATCGTGCCGCCGTACTTGTCGATCAGCTTGGCCCACAACAGCGTGTCACGCAGGAAGTCCATCGGCGTGACCTTGACCAGCTCGACGCCGAAGTACATCGGGACGGTCAAAAAGCCGACCATGCCCATGTCGTGGAAGCACGGCAGCCAGCTGAGCATCACGTCGTTGCCACTCGGATCCATCTTGGCGCCGATGAACATCGCCTCCGCGTTGGAGTAGATGTTGCGGTGGGTGATGTGCACCGCCTTCGGAGAACCGGTGGACCCGGATGTCAGCTGCATGAGCGCCAGGTCGTCCTCATCGGTGTCGATGGGGTCGATCGGGTCGGCCGCCAGCAGTTGCTCGATAGTCAGCACCTTGAGACCGCGTGCCTCGAGTACCGGCGCGGCGGGCATGAACGGGTCGGAGACGATCACCGCCTTCGCCTCGATCATGTCAACGACGGTGGTGGTGTCCTTTGCCCACAATTCGAGGTCGGTGCGCGGTGTGGGCTGGTGCAGCATGGTCAGGCTGGCGCCGCGCATCCAGAGCCCCTGAGCCGTCGGTGCGATTTCTACCGGCGCACCGGCCAGGACACCGACGCCGTCGCCGTGTCCGATGCCGGCCGCAGCCAGGCCGCCGGCCACGCGGCGGGCACGCTCATGCACCTCAAGCCAGGTGTGCCGAACCGGCTGATGCGGTTCGCCGGTCACCATGCCCTTTTTGCTCTCATGAGCATTGCGGAACATGTTCTCGGTAAACCTGCTCACGGTAGCCTCCTCGGTTCCGGCGCCCAGCTTCTTATGCTGCCCCTGCTCAACCACACTTTGGTGCAGCCGCACGCCCACAATTGGGCCGCAATTTCGTCTCGAATCGGTGATGAGGTGGTCACCTCACGCAACGGCGCGGTGTCGGCTTGAACACCGACGCCACGGCGGCCGGTGGTGTTCATGCGGTGCATACAGCGCCCGCCGGGATGATCGGCGGGCGGGGGAACCAGGCGCATTGCTTGACCGGTATTAGTCACCGCCGAACATCTTAAACTCCTCTTAAGTAACTGCCAAACTCAAGGGTGAAATCGGCTCGGCGTCACGCACCGGCGCCGTTGCTGGGTGTCGGCACCACCCGCGCACCGTGCACCGGCCCACTGGCGACGCGCACGGTGCGGCAGACACCGGCTCCGGAGAGTTCGGTGCCGACGTCCACCGCGGCGGGCGCCGACCGGCACAGGAACGTGCACGTCGGCCCGGACCCCGACACGATGCCCGCCAGCGCTCCTGCCTCGACACCGGCACGCAGGACACGGCGCAACGCCGGATCCTTGCTCACTGCGGCGGCCTGCAGTTCGTTGCCCAACAGCGGCGCCAGCTGCTCCGGGTCGCCGGCCGCCAGGGCCGCCAGCACCGGACCGGGTTCGTCGAGCCGTGGCGGCGACCCGACTTCCCTGAGCCGGTCCAGCTCAGCGAACACCGTCGGGGTGGACAACCCGCCCTCGGCAAACGCCAGCACCCAATGGAAGGTGTTGCGGGCCAGTACCGTTGCCAATTCCTCGCCGCGACCGGTGCCCAACGCGGTTCCCCCGTGCAGCGCGAAGGGCACATCGCTGCCCAGCTTCGCGGCGAGCGTGTGCAGATCGCGGCGCGGCACCCCCAGCTCCCAGAGCGAGTTGATCGCGACCAGCACGGCCGCGGCGTCCGCACTGCCACCGCCCATCCCGCCGGCCACCGGGATGGATTTTTCGATTGCGATCGACAGGTCGGGCGCGCGGCCGACATGATCCGCCATCAGCTCGGCGGCCCGCCACGCCAGGTTGCGCTCGTCGAGGGGTAACTGGTCGGCGCCCTCGCCACCGATTTCCAGCGAAAGCACATCGGCGTTGCGCACCGTTATCTCGTCGACCAGGGAAACCGCGTGGAACACCGTCGTCACGTCGTGATAGCCGTTGTCGTGCAGGTCGCCGACGGCCAGGTAGAGGTTAATTTTGCCGGGCGCCCGAACGGTAACCGACCCAGTGGGCACCCACTGAGCAGCGGTGTTCGGGTCCGTTGGCATCGCACGCGACTTTATCGCCCGGGACCGGCGAACCCCTACCCCGTGGGCGGTTAGCTCGCCGGGGCGTGACGTTGCTGCAGGTCCGTGGCCTTGTCGCCGCCGGCTTCACCCGAGCGCTGATACAACCGCACGAATTCGTCGATGGTCAACGTTTCGCCCCGCCGCGCCGGGTCGATACTGGCGGCCAGCAACCGGCTCGCCGATTCGTTGCCCGAACCCGCCCACTCGACGAACGCATTGCGAGATGTCTTGCGCCGCTGACCAAATGCGATGTCGACAAGTTTGAAAACGTTTTGACGGAAGGCCTCGTCGGTGGGCCAGGCCGGGCTTGCGTGCCGGTCGATGCGCACCAGCCCGGAGTAGACGCGCGGGATGGGCCAGAAGACGGTTGGCGACACCGTGCCATGGCGGCGGACCTGTCCGTAGAAGCGCACCTTGACGCTGGGGACGCCGTACTCCTTGCCGCCCGGTTCGGCGGCGAGTCGTTCGGCGACCTCGGCCTGCACCATCACCATCAGGGTGCGCAGCGACGGAAATTCGGCGAGCAGGTGCAGCAGCGCCGGAACGGCGACGTTGTAGGGCAGGTTCGCCACCACCGCCGTCGGCTCGGCAGCGAGATCGGCGGGCCCGATGGACAGCACGTCGCGGTTCAGCACGGTCAGCCGGTGGATTTCGCTGTGGGAATGCTCGGCAACGGTCTTGGGCAGCCTGCCGGCCAGCACCGGGTCGATCTCAACGGCGCTCACCGTGGCCCCGCGGTCTAGCAGCGCCAGGGTGAGCGATCCCAGACCGGGGCCTACCTCCAGCACGTGATCGCTCCGGTTGACTCCGGAAGCCGACACGATGCGGCGCACCGTGTTGGCGTCGTGTACGAAGTTCTGCCCCAACGACTTGCGGGGCCGGAATTCGAGTTCTTTGGCCAGCCGTCGGATCTCGGTACGCCCAAGCAGCCGGATGGTCAGCGCGCACCCGCTCTTCCGCTGCACACCGGCCATGCTCCCCAGCCCTGGTGAGCGCGCGTCACCTCTGCGACGGTGATCTGCTCTTCCCGGGTCGCCAGGTCGGCGCGGGGAGCAAACCGCAGACCGCCGTTGCGCTCCCAGGTGTTCTGGTCGAACTGCACGCCACCGTAGTAGCCGTTACCGGTGTTGATCGCCCAGTTCCCGCCGGCCTCGCAGCGCGAGATGGCGTCCCAGATCACTCCGTTGGAGACCTCCGGGACATCGGTGCCCGGCTTGGTGCCAACCCGCACCACGGCCTCGCGGGCGGGTGTGATCACGTGACTGGCCACCGGCAACCGTCCAGTTTCCACGCCGTTGACCTTGGACACCGCGAAAGTCACGTCCTGGGTGCCCGGGGTGCCCGGGTCCTGGATGACCTCGCGGTCCATGTTCATGTCCGGGTCCTCGATCCGCTTGCGGGACGGAACCAGCGGCACCCGCTCGGTGATCTTCTCGATGCGGTTGCGAGTCACCTGGATGTGCATGCCGTCGATCACCGGCGCCGCCGCCCCCGGAGTGACCTGGTCACTTTGCAAAAGCGGGGCCCCGATGGTGGCCAGGAGCTCGCCGACCCTGGCCGCGGCCAGGTGCACGTTGCGTACTGCACCGCCGTCGTCGAGCTCCACCGTCTTGGCGCTGACGACGGGCAGGGCCATGCCGGCCAGCGGCACCCGGCTGCCGCGCGAGGCCGCGGCCGGAGCCGTGTCGGTCATCGCAAGCTGGGCCAGCGCCTCGTCCACCGTTGACGCCGTCGTCCAGACCTGCTTGGAATTCTGGCCGTCCAGCGAGATCTCCAGGGGTCGACTGCGCCGCAGCACGATGTTCTCGGCGTTGTGGACCCGCTCGCCGGCGGCGGGGTACAGGTCGTCACGCTCGCTGACGTTGAACCCGTTTTCCCTGATGATGTCGATCACCCGCGACTTCATCGTCGTCACGGTCATCGCGGTGCCGTCGACGCTCAGCGTCACCGTCTTGTAGTCGGCGACCGCGTAGGCGCCGGCGAAGGCCAAGACCACGAGAAGACCCGCGACGAGGAAGCGAAGAGCCGGTGAGGGAGCCTGATGGAGTTTGGTAAGTACGTTCACCGCGCGTGTATCCCCGACCTCAATGACCACTCAAGTAACTGTTCCGTAGCAAAGCAAAAGGCCCGCCAGGGGCCTCACCGTCGATCACAAGACGGTAACGAACGGGCCAAGATAGAGCAACTCCGCAGAGTCTGCTTAACGGTCTTTTAACTGGCTGCCGCTAATCCGTAGGCACCGCGGGCGTTACCGGTGGTGATCTCGGCCAGTTCGTCGGCCGGCCGATCCAACAGCTCGGCCAGCGCCCGCACAGTGTACGGGAGGCAGTAGGGCTCGTTCGGCGCACCTCGGTGCGGGTGGGGGGTCAAAAACGGCGCATCGGTCTCCACCAGCAGCTGCGCGGAGGGGACGAGCGGGACGGCTTCCCGCAGCTCACGTGCGTTACGGAAGCTGACCGTCCCGGACAGGCTGACCAGCCATCCGGCGTCGGCGCAGGCGCGCGCCAGCTCAGCGCCCGAGGAGAAGCAGTGAAAGATCACGGTGTCCGGTGCGCCCTCGGCGCGCAGCACGTCGAGTACCTCGGCGTCGGCCTCCCGGTTGTGAATCATCAGCGGTTTGCCGGTCCGCTTGGCGAGGTCGATATGCCACGCGAAGGCCTCCCGCTGGACTGCCGGCTCCGCGCAGCCCTCCAGCCGGCCCGGCCAGTACAGATCCATGCCGGTCTCACCGATCGCCACTACGCGAGGGTGGGCGGCCAATCGCTCGATCTCGGTGCGGGCGGCGTCGGTGAGCGCGGCGGCGCGGGTCGGATGCAGCGCAACCGCGGCGTAGACCCGCGGATCCCACTCGGCGGCCCGTGTCACCCAGCGCGCCGAGGCCAGGTCGTCGGCGATGGTGACCACCGCGACCACGCCGACCGCTGCGGCGCGGTCGACGATGGCGCGCACGTCGTCCCCGTCTTGCGCACCACACGCGTCGAGGTGGGTGTGCGCGTCGATCAACGGGCTCAGCGGCTCGGGAGCGGGCGGCGGGGGGCGTTTGGAACCCACGCGCACACAATAGGGTGAAACCACGATGACGACGCCCTACTACATCACTACGGCGATCACCTACCCGAACGGTGACCCACATATCGGGCACGCTTACGAGTACATCGCCACGGATGCGATCGCACGCTTCAAGCGGCTCGACGGCTTCGACGTGCGGTTCCTCACCGGCACCGATGAGCACGGGCTGAAAATGGCGCAGGCGGCCGCGGCTGAGGGGATGTCGCCGCGCGAACTTGCCAAGCGAAACTCCGATGTGTACCAGCGGCTGCAGGAGAAGCTCAACATCTCCTTCGACCGGTTCATCCGCACCACCGACGCCGACCACCACGAGGCGTCGAAGGCCATCTGGCAGCGGATGAACGACGCCGGCGACATTTACCTGGACAGCTACGCCGGCTGGTATTCGGTGCGCGACGAGCGCTATTTCACCGAGGACGAAACGGCTCTCGACGCCACCGGTACTCGCATCGCCGTCGAGACCGGCACCCCGGTCACCTGGACAGAAGAGCAGACCTATTTCTTCCGGCTCTCGGCGTACACCGACAAGCTGCTGGCGCACTACGACGCCAATCCGGACTTCATCGGACCTCAGGTACGCCGCAACGAAGTCGTCAGCTTCGTCTCCGGCGGGTTGAACGATCTGTCGATCTCGCGCACGTCGTTCGACTGGGGCGTGCCCGTTCCGGACCACCCCGACCACGTCATGTACGTCTGGGTCGACGCGCTGACCAACTACCTCACCGGAGTCGGCTATCCGAACACCG
Source organism: Mycobacterium sp. (assembly GCA_035642315.1). Classification (GTDB taxonomy): domain Bacteria; phylum Actinomycetota; class Actinomycetes; order Mycobacteriales; family Mycobacteriaceae; genus Mycobacterium. Next base: position 296 of record DASQSQ010000179.1, on the reverse strand, counting down.
ACTCCGACCTGTTTCGCCGCTATTGGCCGGCCGACGTGCACATGATCGGCAAGGACATCATCAGGTTCCACGCCGTCTACTGGCCGGCGTTTCTGATGTCCGCCGGAATTGAGCTGCCGAGAAGGGTTTTCGCGCACGGTTTCGTCCTCAACAGTGGCGAGAAGATGAGCAAATCGGTGGGCAACGTGATCGATCCCATCGCTCTGGTCGACCAGTTCGGCGTGGACCAGGTGCGCTACTTCTTCCTGCGCGAAGTGCCCTTCGGCCAGGACGGCAGCTACAGCGAAGAGGCGATC
>DASQSQ010000178.1:0-7484 GCA_035642315.1 Mycobacterium sp. | reverse complement strand
TTCGTTGACTCCGGGGTGGTCCGCCAGCACGCGATGCAAGGGTGGATCGGATCGCTCGTCGGCGCCCGAAAGCGAAGTCATGCCAACACTCTATGTGCCCGGTAGTGGCGACCCGCCGCGCCCGGCCACGCCGCCCTTGCGATCGCCACGATGTGCCAGTGGCGACCCGCTCCGCCGCGCTGACCGGACCGCGATCCCCGGTCGCGACGCCCTACCAGCTATGATCAATGCAGGTATTGGCAGTAGATGCTTACGGCCGCTACCGGTGCAATGTGCGTGCACGCAGTTGGCCCGCCTCATGAGCGCAGGGCCCGCGAATCGGCAACGTATTCGACAGTCAACTGGTGCGCGCGTGACCGCAACGATTGACTAACCGAATACGACACCGAAAGGCATCGCGTTTCACGCATGACCCCATTAATCACACCCACCCGAGCCACATCCGAATCTACCTTTGCCGACCTCGGCGTCCGCGATGAAATAGTGCAGGCACTGACCGAGGAAGGCATCAAGCATCCCTTTGCTATCCAAGAACTCACGCTGCCGCTGGCCTTAGCCGGCGACGACCTGATCGGCCAGGCCCGCACCGGAATGGGCAAGACCTTCGCGTTCGGGGTGCCGCTGTTGCAGCGGATCACCGCCGCCGCAGCGCAACGCCCCCTCACCGGCATTCCGCGGGCGCTGATCGTGGTGCCCACCCGCGAACTGTGCCTGCAGGTGCACGGTGACCTGTCCACCGCCGCGAAGTACCTGACCACCGACGACGACCGACGGCTGTCGGTGGTGTCGATCTACGGCGGCCGGCCTTACGAGCCGCAGATCGAGGCGCTGCGCGCCGGCGCCGACGTCGTGGTGGGCACCCCAGGCCGGCTCCTCGACCTGGCCCAGCAGGGGCACCTGCAGCTGGGCGGGCTGTCGGTGCTGGTGCTCGACGAGGCTGACGAGATGCTCGACCTCGGCTTCTTGCCCGACATCGAACGCATCCTGCGCCAGATCCCCGACGAGCGGCAGGCGATGCTGTTCTCGGCGACGATGCCGGATCCGATCATCACGCTGGCCCGCACCTTCATGAACCAGCCCACGCATATCCGGGCTGAGGCGCCGCACTCCTCGGCGGTGCACGACCTGACCAAACAATTCGTCTACCGCGCCCACGCGCTGGACAAGATCGAATTGGTCAGCCGGTTGCTGCAGGCCCGCGACCGCGGCGCCACCATGATCTTCACCCGCACCAAGCGCACCGCCCAGAAGGTCGCCGACGAACTGGCCGAACGCGGTTTCGCCGTCGGTGCCGTGCACGGCGACCTAGGGCAGATAGCCCGCGAGAAAGCGCTGAAGCAGTTCCGCACCGGCGCCATCGACGTGCTGGTCGCCACCGACGTGGCGGCCCGCGGGATCGACATCGACGACATCACTCACGTCATCAACTACCAGTGCCCGGACGACGAGAACACCTACGTGCACCGCATCGGCCGCACCGGCCGGGCCGGTAAGACCGGTATCGCGGTCACGCTGGTGGACTGGGACGAGCTGGCCCGCTGGACGATGATCGACAAGGCGCTCGGCCTGGGCTGCCCGGATCCGTCCGAGACCTACTCCAGTTCCCCGCATTTGTACGACGAAATGGATATCCCGACCGACGCCGGCGGCACGATCGGGGTCCCGCGCAAATCGCAGGCCAAGCGAGCCAATTCAGCTGAGCGCGGCGGCGACCGATCCGGGCCGCGTCCGCGCAAGAGCAGCCGGCAGCGGCAGCGCACCCGCGGCGGCAAACCGGCAACGGGCCACACCGACGCGAACGGTGCCACCAACGGCGAAACGGCTTCGACCTCGGCTGCGTCGGCTGCGGACGGCGCGACGACGAAATCCGGCGACGGCGCGCACAGTGGGCGCCGCCGCCGTCGGCGACCCCGCAAGTCAGCCGGCGTGGCCGCGAATGCCAACTGAACCGGTGTCGCCTGCCGCCTGATGGTCAAACCGGAACGCCGCACTAAGGCCGATGTACTGGCCGCGGCAGCGATCGCGGCGGTCGTTGCCCTGGCCGCCGCGTTGATCTGGTGGACCAGCGATGCTCGGGCCACGATCAGCCGGCCCGGGGTGGGGCCCGTGCCCAGCCCGAGGCTGGCCCACGAGGTGCCGGCCTCGCTCAAGCAGCTGTGGACCGCCCCCAACGCGCCGACCGACCAGCCCGTCGTGGTCGCCGGAACCGTGGTGACCGCCGACGGGCGTGCCGTCCAAGGGCGTTATCCGGACACCGGCAAGGTGCGGTGGAGCTACTCGCGCGGCAGCGATCTGTGCGGGGTCGCCGGGGTCTACCGCTTCGCGGTTGCGGTCTACCGCGACGACCGCGGCTGCGGTCAGGTCAGCACGATCGACGGAGCGACCGGTCGCCGCGGGCCCGCCCGAAGCAGCTACGCGGACCAGCACGTCAGGCTGTCCTCCGATGGCACGACGGTGTTGTCGGCCGGGGACACCAGGCTGGAACTCTGGCGCTCCGACATGGTCCGGATGCTGTCCTACGGCGAGATCGACGCCCGGGTCAAGCCGTCCTCGAAGGGACTGCACACCGGATGCCGGTTGGTTTCGGCGGCGGCCAGCTCGGCGGCGGTCTCGGTGCTCGGCGCGTGCGGCAGCCAGGCAGATCTGCGGCTCACCCTGCTGCGCCCCAGCAAGGAGGAAGACGAGCCAGAGCTGCGCGACGTGCCCGAGCCGGGGATCGGCGTGGGTTCCGGCGCCCGAGTGCTGACGGTGGCCGAGACCAGGACCCTCATCTACCTGCCTGCGCCCCAGCCCAAAGTCGATGTGGTCGACGAGAGCGGCGTGACCGTGGCCAGCACGCTGCTACCCAAGCCGCCGTCGACGTCCAGTGTGGTTTCGCGGCCCGGCAACCTGGTGACGTGGTGGACCGGCGACACGGTGATGGTGTTCGACATGGCGACCCTGACCTACCGCTATTCCATTGCGCCCGCAGGGCCGTCCGTTCCGGTGGGGCCGGCGACGATTATGGCCGGCAAGTTGCTGGTCCCGGTCACCGACGGCATCGCAGTGTGCGATCCGGTCACCGGCGCCAGCGATGGGTTTCTGCCGGTGACCCGGCCGCCGGGCAGCACCCCGGTGATCCCGACCGTTGCGGGTTCACAGGTGCTCGAGCAGCGCGGCAACACCCTCGTCGCGCTCGGTTGACTCAGGCGTCGATGGTGAACGTCGGCAGCGGTTTGCCGGACTTCCAGTGTTTGAGCAGCGTCTCGGCCAACTCTCGGTAGGCGGACGCACCCTTGTTCTTGCGCGCGGCCATTACCGACGAGCCAGACGCGCTGGCCTCGGCGAACCGCACGGTGCGCGGAATGGGCGGCGCCAGCACCGGTAGGTCGTAACGGTCGGCGACATCGAGCAGAACGTCGCGGGTATGCGTGGTGCGCGGGTCATACAGGGTCGGCAGCGCGCCGAGTAACTGCAGGCGTGGGTTGGTGATCTGCTGGACATCGTGGACGGTGCGCAGGAATTGGCCGACGCCGCGGTGCGCCAACGTTTCGCACTGCAACGGCACGATGACCTCGTCGGCTGCCGTCAGCCCATTGAGGGTGAGCACACCCAGCGACGGCGGGCAGTCGATGACGACCACGTCGAACCGGTCGCCGAGCTTGTCCAGTGCGCGCTTGAGCGCGTATTCGCGGCCGGCCCGCATCAGCAGCATCGCTTCGGCGCCGGCCAGGTCGATGTTGGCCGGCAGCAGCGTCATCCCCTCGTCGGTGTCGACCAGCGCGACGTCCGGCTCCACCTCACCGAGCAGCACCTCATGCACCGACACCGCCAACTTGTCGGGGTCTTGGCCGAGCGAAAAAGTCAGACAGCCCTGCGGATCCAGATCGACGAGTAGCACTCGCCGCCCCGCGTCCACCATCGCCGCACCGAGCGAGGCCACCGTCGTCGTTTTGGCCACCCCGCCCTTCTGGTTGGCCACTGCCAGCACCCGGGTGTCAGTCACAAGCGCCGTTCCTCCTCATCGCTTCGCTCTGCATCGTCACCGTCGCGGTCACAAGCGCCGTTCCTCCTCATCGTTTTGGTGGGGGGTCATAGTGCCATCCTGGCACCAAACCCATGGTGCCCGCGCGCGGATCGCCATGAGTCTCAGGCAGAATCGGTAAACATGGGCTTGGAAAGTCGCGTAGAGAGCCATCGGCTTGTGTTGCTGCGACACGGCGAGACGGAGTGGTCCAAGTCGGGCCAGCACACCGGGCGCACCGATCTCGACCTCACCGACAACGGACGCGCTCAAGCCGCCGCAGCCGGCCCCACACTGGCCGACCTGCGCCTGGACAACCCGAAGGTGATCAGCAGCCCGCGTCGGCGTGCGGTGGAGACCGCCGAACTCGCCGGCCTAGTCGTCGATGAGAAATCCGAGCTGCTCGGTGAATGGGATTACGGATCCTACGAAGGCGTGACGACCGTGCAGATCCACCGAACACAGCCCGATTGGTCGATCTGGACGGACGGTTGTCCGGACGGCGAAAGCGTTGCGCAAGTCAGCGACCGCGCGGACCGGGCCGTTGCGCTGGCTCTGGGGCTGATGGCGACGCGTGACGTGGTGTTCGTGGGTCATGGCCACTTTTCTCGCGCCGTGATCACCCGCTGGGTACAGCTGCCGCTGATCGAGGGCAGCCGCTTCGGCATGGGGCCCGCCTCGGTCGCGGTCGGCGGCTTCGAACACGGGATCCGTCAAGTGAGTGCGCTGGGCCTCCCGCATCCGAATGGCGACTGACCCACCGTTCGCGCTGTGCGGGCCGACCGGCGCCCTCGTCGCCGACGGCGTGCAGGCCCGCTTCTGCAACGTGACCGACGCGCAATCCGCATTGCGTTCGGGTGAAGTGCCAATAGTGCTGGGCGCGTTAGCTTTTGATATCGACAGCCCTGCCTCGTTGATGGCGCCGCGTTCCGTGCGGCGTACGGCCGGACTGCCGGACTGGCCGACGGAGCCGCGGCCCGAGGTGCGAGTGACCGGCGCGGTTCCCGCGCCGGAAGAACACCGCGCCCGGGTTCGACGTGCACGCGAGCAGCTGACCGCTCCGGGCGCCACCCTGCAGAAAGTAGTGCTGGCTCGCGCGCTGCGGCTGGCCGCCGACGCTCCGCTGGACGCCAGAATCATCCTGCGTCGGCTGGTCGCGCAGGACCCCGCCGCCTACGGCTACCTGGTCGATCTCTCGGCGGCCGGCGGGGAGTATTCGGGCATGGCCTTGGTGGGCGCCAGCCCCGAGCTGCTGGTTGCGCGCGACGGTGACCGGGTCACCTGTCGGCCCTTCGCCGGTTCCGCGCCGCGTGCCGCCGACCCCGAGCTCGACTCCGCTGCCGGCGCCGCACTGGCCGCGAGCGCCAAGGATCGTCACGAGCACCAACTGGTCATCGACACCATGGCCGACGCCCTGCGTCCGTTATGCAGTGAGCTGACAATCGCGCCGACGCCGGAGCTGAGCCGCACCACGGCGCTGTGGCATCTCAGCACACCGATCAGCGGACGACTGCGCGATATCTCCACGACCGCAATGGATTTGACAATGGCGCTGCACCCCACACCCGCGGTGGGCGGCGTGCCTGCCGGAGCTGCCGCCGACCTGATCAACGAACTCGAGGGCGATCGCGGCTTCTATGCCGGCGCGGTCGGCTGGTGCGACGCGGACGGTGACGGACGGTGGGTGGTGTCGATCCGCTGCGCGCAGCTTTCGGCCGACCGCCGTAGCGCACTCGCGCACGCCGGCGGTGGGATCGTCGCCGAGTCCGATCCTGATGACGAAGTTGCAGAGACCACAACGAAATTCGTCACTATCCTGACCGCGCTCGGAGTTTCATTGTGAACACGCGTATCCGGCGAGCGACACCTGCCGACGCCGCGGCAATCACCGCCATGATCCACGGGCTGGCCGACTTCGAGCGCGCCGCCGACCAATGCACCGTCAACGAAACACAAATCAGCACAGCACTTTTCAATGAACGCCCAACGCTGCGCGCACACGTCGCCGAGGTGGACGGCGAAGTCGCGGCGATGGCACTGTGGTTCCTCAACTTCTCGACCTGGGACGGCGTCGAGGGCGTTTACCTGGAGGACCTGTATGTGCGTTCACAATTTCGCCGGCTCGGGCTGGCCCGCGGGTTGCTGGCAGCGCTGGCCAGGGAATGCGTGGACAACGGCTACACCCGGCTGTCATGGGCGGTGCTGAACTGGAACACCGATGCGATCGCCCTGTATGAGGCCGTCAGCGGTCAGCCGCAGGGCGAGTGGACCACCTACCGGCTGTCCGGCCCGGAGTTGGCGGAACTGGCCGGTCCGCGCTGATCGCCCCCCGCCACCCAACGCACAGCGGGCGGACTGAACAGCAACGCCAACGCGGCTAGCGCGATGACGCCCACCGGGATTCCGATCAGTGCCCGGTGCGAGCCCACCGCCAGGTACCACGCGACGGGCAGCAGCAATAACTCGGCGAACACCGCCAGCCCGCGGCCCCAACGCCTGCCGACCAGCAATGCGCAACCGGCAGCGAGCACAGCCGCACCGACGAGAGCGAACCACGCTGCGGTGCCGAAGCCGTTGACCACCCGCTGGTCTGCACCGCCGAGTCCCCGGATCACTAGAACAGCAGCCAGGACCAGCCCCGTCGCGCCCTGCACAGCAACGATCGCGCCGGCGCCGCGCACACTGGCCGGGGGACGCGCGGTCACCGCCCCAGCGTAGTCACGACACTCCCGTAGGCTTTGGCATCATGCGCGCCGTGCTGATCGTCAACCCCACAGCGACGTCGACCACCACCGCGGGGCGCGACCTGCTGGCGCACGCGCTCGAAAGCCGCGCTGAGCTGACCGTCGAGCACACGCGACACCGCGGCCACGGCGGCGAAATCGCGCAGGCCGCGGTCAAGGACGGGGCTGATCTCGTCGTCGTGCACGGCGGTGACGGCACGGTCAGCAACGTGGTCAACGGCCTGCTCGGCCGCCCCGGCGACCTGCCCACCGGGCACGTTCCGGCGCTGGCGATCGTTCCGGGCGGCTCAGCGAACGTGACGGCGCGGTCACTGGGCATCCCACCAGGCCCGATCGATGCCACCAACCAGCTCATCTGGCTGCTCGACAGGTATGGCCGGGAAAAGAAGTGGCGGCGCATCGGGCTGATCGACTGCGGCGAGCAGTGGGCGATCCTGAATGCCGGTATGGGGGTCGACGCCGAGGCGGTGGCCAAGGTGGAGGCAAAACGGGAGATGGGCATCAAGGTCACGCCGACGCGGTACATCACCGCCGCGGTGCGCGCTACGGTGGCCTACTCCCGTCGTGAACCGAGGCTGACCGTGCATCTGCCCGGGCGGGAGCCGATCTCGGGGGTCTACTTCGTCTTCGTGTCCAACTCCAGCCCGTGGACTTACGCCAACGAGCGGCCGATGTACACCAACCCCGGCACCACCTTCGAGTCGGGGCTGGGAGTGTTCGGGGTCACCCGGTTGAAG
>DASQSQ010000177.1:0-10093 GCA_035642315.1 Mycobacterium sp. | reverse complement strand
TGAACCGAGTAACCGCCGACCACGCCGGACGTCGCGATGGCCACCGACTCACCGAGCTCATCCAGCCGCTCGCGCAACAATTCGGCTCCCTCGGTGTCGCACCCGCCCAGCAGGTACATCACCTCGAATTGCGGCGCGGGCGGTTGCGGGGCGGGTTCCGCGGCTTGCCGGCGCGGCGCGGGTTCATACAGCGTGCGGTTAGGCGCCTGGCCGGTGATCGTCGAGCGCAGCGCGTCGAGGAGGACCAACAGACCGCGCCCACCTGCGTCGACGACCCCGGCGTCGCCCAGCACCTCGAGCTGCTCGGGCGTCTTCTCCAGCGCCACGACCGCGGCGTCGCCGGCGGCGATGACCGCCGCGGCCAGCCCATCGGCCGCGCTCTGCTCGGCGGCACCGGCGGCCGCCCGTAGCACCGAGACGACGGTGCCGGGGACCTCCTGGCCGCCCATCGAGGCGACCACCAGATCCACACCGTGCCGCAACCCGGCGCCGAGCAACGCCGCGTCGATGACCTGCAGTTCTTCGCCAGATTCGGCGACCGTGCGGGCGGTCACGTCGGCGATACCGCGCAGAATCTGCGACAGAATCACCCCCGAGTTTCCGCGCGCGCCGTTCAGAGCGCCCGCCGACAGGGCGGCCGCTACCCGAAAGACATCCCCCGAGCGTGCCTCCGTATTGGCCTCGGCCAGCGCCGAGCGCATGGTGAACAGCATGTTGATGCCGGTGTCGGAATCGGCGACCGGGAACACGTTGAGCCGATTGATCTCGTCGATGTGGGTGATCAGGTCGCCAACGGCGGTGTGCGCCCAGTCACGCAGCGCGGACGCGTCTAATGGGCGATCCGGCCTAGCCTGCCCCGACCCCACCAGAAACCCACCTCCTCGCGCCACTATCGGTGGGCGCCAGCCTATCTATTGAGCCCGACAGCACAGGTCACATGGCACACGGCGAGTGTTGATCGTTTTGGCGGTTCAGCCCCGCGGCGGCTATCCTTGCCAGGTCGCCGGGTCACCCGTCATTAGGTTGTTGACCCCCAGAGCTTCGAGGAGTTTATGTATGGCCGCCGTCTGCGATATCTGCGGGAAGGGTCCCGGCTTCGGCAAGTCGGTGTCGCACTCCCATCGCCGGACCAGCCGTCGGTGGGATCCCAACGTCCAGAGCCTGCGCGTTGCCACCCGCCCGGGCGGCAACAAGCACCGCATCAACGTCTGCACATCCTGCATCAAGGCCGGTAAGGTCACCCGCGGCTAGCCAGGCGTCTACGGCAGTCGCCAGTCGATCGGCTCGGCGCTCATCTGAGCCAGCAGTTCGTTGGCGCGGCTGAACGGGCGCGAGCCGAAGAATCCCCGCGACGCCGAAAGCGGCGAGGGATGCGGCGACTCGAGCGACACACAGTCGCTGCCCGCCAGCATTGGTTTCAGCGTCGAGGCGTCGCGGCCCCACAGAATCGCGACCATGGGCTGCCGGCGATCCACCAGGGCGCGAATCGCGCACTCGGTCACGGCCTCCCAGCCCTTGCCCCGGTGCGACGCCGGGTTGCCCGGTCGCACGGTGAGTACGCGGTTCAGCAACAGCACGCCGCGCTCTGCCCACGGTGTGAGGTCGCCGCTGGAAGGCGCCGGGTAGCCGAGGTCTTTGGCATATTCGGCAAAGATGTTCTCAAGACTTCGAGGTAGCGGCCGCACATCTGCGGCCACCGAGAAGCTCAGGCCGACCGCGTGGCCGGGCGTCGGATACGGGTCCTGGCCGACGATCAGCACCCGCACTTGGTCGAACGGAAAGGCGAAGGCGCGCAGCACGTTCGGACCCGCCGGCAGGTAGCCTCGGCCCGCTGAGATTTCCTCGCGAAGAAATTGGCCCATCTTCGCCACCTGTTCGCCGACGGGCTCCAGGGCCGCCGCCCATCCATCATCGACGAGTTCACGCAGCGGCCGGGCGGTCACGCCAGCCCTTTCGCCAACAGCACCACGGTGTCCGCACCCGCCCGGCGGTCCTTCGAAATCTCTTGATAATCAGGAGATTCCGACCACAAGCGAAACGCCGCCTCGTCGGGAAACGACATCAGCACAACCTTGTCCCGATCCCACTGTCCCTCAATCAGCTGCGGGGACTCGTCCGCAGCCAGCAACGTTCCTTGGTAACGACCGAAGACATTCATGAATCGGACCTGGTACCGGTCGTAGGCAGCGCGGTCGGTAAACCGCAACTGGGCGATGGCGTAGACGGTCACCGGGTCACCCTACTGTCCAATTGCCCGCCTCCGCCTCAAGCCGCTCACCGGCCCGCATCGTCACCGGGCGCCGTAGGACTGCCAGCCCGCGTATCCGTGCCACTCGGCGCCGTCGACGAGCACACGGGCGGGCCCGTCGATCACCCGCCCGATCACCCGCCACCCCGCGGGCACCGGTCCGGTGAACGCCGCGACCAGGGCATGGTCCTCTCCCCCGCCAAGCACCCAGGTCCAGGCGTCGACCCCGGCAGCTGCGGCTGCACTCTGCAGTGCGTCACGATCGGCGCTCAGCGCTTCGGTGCTCAGGTCGACGCCAACCCCGGATGCCTCAGCGACATGCCGCAGGTCACCGATCAGACCGTCGGAGATGTCGATCATCGCCACAGCCCCGGCCTCGGCGGCCACGCGCCCCTGCCCGTACGGTGGCTGCGGAACGAGGTGGCGATGCCGCAAGTCGTCGAACCCTTCAATGCCCTTGTGCCACAGCGCATATCCAGCCGCTGAGTGTCCGAGCCGGCCGGTGACGGCGATTGCCGAACCGGGTCGCGCGCCCGACCGTAGCACCGGCGGCCGGCCGCCGAGATCGCCCAGCACCGTCATCGACACCACCCACTGCGGGCTGCTGACCAGATCTCCGCCGACGATGCCGGCGCCAATCCGGCCGGCCTCGTCCCACATCCCGTCGGCCAGTGCGCTGACCTGTGCGGTTGGCGTGTCCGGTGGTGCGCCGAAGCCGACAACGAATGCGGTGGCCCGTCCGCCCATCGCCTCGATGTCAGCGGCGTTCTGCGCGACGGCTTTACGGCCGACATCGTGCGGTGTCGACCAGTCCAGCCGGAAGTGCCGGCCCTCGACCAGCATGTCTGTCGACACCACCACACGGCCGTCGCCGGCCACCAACACCGCAGCGTCGTCACCCGGTCCGACAGCGACCGAGTCGGGCTGGCCACGACCCCGAATCAGCCCGTCGATCACGCCGAATTCGCCGACGTCGCCCAGCGTGGGATCAGGGTTGCCGCTGCCCACATCACCTCCGGTAGGTTCTTGTCCGCTGACTTCGGGAGTGTAAGCAGAAGGCGAGGCAGGGCGGGCCAATGGCCAACTCGGAAGGGCCGCCGCGGGCGGTGCTGATCGCAGCACTGGTGCTGGCGGTCGGCCTTGTCGGCGTCATCCTGGCGATCGCGGCGACCCGCCACCCGGCCCCCCAGCCGCTGGCCGTCCCGACCGTCCCCGCTCCGCATGCCCAGGATCCGGCGTGCCGGGCGCTGCTGGAGGCGCTGCCGCAGCGGCTCGGCGACTATCAACGTGCCGTGATGGCCCAGCCCACGCCACCGGCCACCGCCGCGTGGCGAACCGCAACCGATAGCGAACCGGTCGTGCTGCGCTGTGGCCTCGACCGTCCGACAGACTTTGTGGTCGGCTCGCCGATCCAACAGGTCGACCGGGTGCAGTGGTTTGAGGCTCGCCAAAGCGATCGATCCACCTGGTACACCGTCGACCGTCCGGTCTATGTGGCACTCACCCTGCCGTCGGGATCCGGCCCGACGCCGATCCAGCAACTCTCCGACCTGATCGACCACACGATGCCGGCGGTGCCGATCAACCCGTCGCCGGTCGGCTGATCAGCGCAGACCCGTCCCGCGCGCGAGCGCCGTTTCCACCATGGTCGCCACCAGGGTCTGATAATCCACACCGCTGGCTGCCCACATCCGCGGGTACATCGAGATCGTCGTGAATCCGGGCATTGTGTTGACCTCGTTGATGATTGGCCCATCGTCGGTCAGAAAGAAGTCGACCCGGGCCAAGCCCTGACAGTCGATCGCCCTGAACGCCCGGATCGCCAATTCACGCACCGTCTCACTCACGTCGTCGTCGACCTTGGCGGGCACGTCGAGTTCGGCGGCATCGTCGAGGTATTTGGTCGCGAAGTCATAAAAGGAGTCTTCACGTCCGCGCACTCCGGCCACCCGGATCTCCCCGACGGTGCTGGCTTGCACTGTGCCGTCGGGGAATTCGAGCACGCCGCATTCCAATTCGCGACCGACAACCGCGGCCTCGACGATCACCTTCGGGTCGTGCCGGCGCGCATGGGCGACGGCTGCCGGTAGTTCGTCCCAGCTGGTCACCCGACTCACACCGATCGACGAGCCGCCACGCGCGGGTTTGACGAAGACCGGCAACCCCAGTCGTTCGCGCAGTCCGGTATCCGGCGTTGGCTGCGACGGCCGCAGCACCTCGTAGTCGCCGACCGGAAGTCCTTCGGCGACAAGCAATTTCTTGGTGAACTCTTTGTCCATCCCGGCCGCGCTGGCCAGCACGCCGGCCCCGACGTAGGGCACGCCGGCGAGTTCGAGCAGGCCCTGAATGGTGCCGTCTTCCCCGTACGGTCCGTGCAAGACCGGGAAGACCACGTCGACGGATGCCAGCACCTCGGCCCCACCGGGCGAAAGTGACACCAGCTGACCGGCACGCCGCGGATCGGCAGCCAGGGCCAGCTCGGTGCCCGATTCGGAGCTCACGCCGGGCAACTGCCGATTGGTGATCGTCAGCGCGTCGGGGTCCCCGTCGGTCAGCACCCAGGAGCCGTCCGGGGTGATGCCAACCGCGACCACCTCGAAACGCTCCGGATCGAGATTGCGCAAAATGCTGCCCGCCGAGACGCAGGAGATGGCGTGCTCGTTGCTGCGTCCGCCGAACACGACGGCGACGCGGACACGGCCGCGATCGGGCGTCTTGGCAGGGAAGCGGTCACTCACAACCTAGAGAGGCTACCGCCTGGGCACTCCGATGCTGGTTACCACGAGGTTAGCTTCGCAATTGCCGCCGCCAGGCTCATTCCGGCTTCGTGCTGCGTCCCAACAGCAGAGCGATCGCCTGGTCCACCGACAACCCCTTATGACAGACCCGGTGCACCGCGTCGGTCAGTGGCATCTCGACGTCGTAACTCGAGGCCAGCGCCAGCACGGACTCGCACGACGTCACCCCTTCCACAACGTGGCCTTCCCGCGCCTGCAGCGCAGCTTCCATGGTCTGGCCCCGCCCCAAAGACTCGCCGAAGGTGCGGTTGCGTGACCGGGGCGAAGTGCAGGTAGCCACCAGATCACCGACTCCGGCCAGGCCGGCCAGCGTTGCGCCCTTGGCCCCCACGGCGATGCCGAGCCGCATGATCTCGGCGAGACCGCGGGTGATGATCGCCGCCGCGGTGTTCTCCCCCAGGCCCACCCCGGCCGCCATCCCGCAGGCCAGCGCGATCACGTTCTTACACGCACCGCCGATCTCGGTGCCGATGACGTCTGCGTTGGTGTACGGCCGGAAGTATCCGGCGTTCAGCATGCGCTGCACAGCGACCGCGCGACCGGAATCGCTGCAGGCGATCACCGTGGCGGCGGGTTGCCCGGCGGTGATCTCGCTGGCGAGGTTCGGCCCGGAAATCACCGCGACTTGCGAGGGATCGACAGCCGTCACGTCGACGATGACCTGGCTCATCCGCATCAGAGTGCCCAACTCGATGCCTTTGGCCGTGCTGATCAACGTCGCACCGGCGGCGAACAGGCCGTTCCACTGTTGAAGGTTCGTCCGCATCGTCTGCGCTGGCACGGCCAGCAGTACCGTCGTCACGCCGTTGAGCGCTTCTTTCGCATCCGCGGTGGCCCGAATACCCGCCGGCAACTCGACGCCCGGCAGGTAGTCGGGGTTATGACGAGTGGTGTTGATTTCCGCGGCGAGCTCGGGTCGCCGCGCCCACAGCCTGACCTCACAGCCAGCGTCGGCGAGCAGCTTGGCCAGCGTCGTCCCCCATGCGCCGGCTCCCATTACCGCTGTCGTGCTGGCCATGGTCTGCTTTGGTCCCCGTCTCGTCGAATTGTTGGCGCTCAACCGTAGCCCAGCGACGATGCAGATCGCGCAGCGATCTGAGGTGGGGGCACCCCCGGCCGCGAAGCGGCGAGGGGGCGAGCTGGGCAATCGAACCGTAGCCCAGGAGGCTAAGCGGGGGTTGAGCCTTGACACTGGCAGGATGGCTTTATGAGCGGCAGCCGAGCCGACGCCGGAGCTGATGTCGGTTTGATCGTCGCCGTCAAGCGACTGGCCGCGGCAAAGACCAGGCTCGCGCCGGTGTTCTCCGCACAGACGCGGGAGAAGGTGGTGCTGGCCATGCTGGTCGACACTCTCACCGCCGCGGCCAGGGTCGGATCAGTGCGCACGATCACCGTCATCACGCCCGACGACGTCGCGGCGGCAGCGGCGATTGAACTCGGCGCCGAGGTGCTGTCAGATCCCACCCCAGCAGGCCACCCCGACCCGCTGAACAACGCGATCGCGGCCGCGGAGCAGGTGGTCGCTCAAATAGTACCCAATATTGTTGTGCTGCAAGGGGATTTACCGGCATTGCAGACGCAGGAACTCACCGAGGCGATCGCCGCGGCACAACACCACGAGCGCAGCTTCGTTGCCGACCGACTGGGTACGGGTACCGCGGCGCTGTGTGCATTCGGCATCTCGCTCGACCCGCGGTTCGGGCCTGATTCTTCCGCGCAGCATCGACGTTCGGGCGCGATCGAGCTCACCGGAGCGTGGCCCGGATTGCGCTGCGATATCGACACACCCGATGACTTGGCGGTCGCGCGCCGGCTCGGGATGGGTCCGGCGACCAGTCGAGCCGTCGCCGCCGGCCGGTAACGACAGGTGAACGGCTGCTCAACGGCGAATGGACGTCCACCGGTGGGTAGCAGCACCCCCCAGTGATGGGGAATGATCGCAAGGATGACCGACATCGAAGCCCGCGAAGGCACCGACGCAGCAGTTGCGAGTTCAGCCGAGGCGCCGCCCGATGGGCGCGGGTGGCAGTCGAGCAGCTCAGCACCGGACGCACCGCCCGCCGCAACGGCGGCCTTGATCGAGAACGAACTGCCCGAGCACCGCTACCTGAACCGCGAGCTGAGCTGGCTCGACTTCAACGCGCGCGTGCTGGCGCTGGCAGACGACACCTCACTCCCGTTGCTGGAGCGGGCGAAGTTCCTGGCGATCTTCGCCTCTAATCTCGACGAGTTCTACATGGTTCGCGTCGCCGGCCTGAAGCGGCGCGACGAGATGGGGCTGTCGGTGCGCTCCGCGGACGGCCTGACCCCACGCGAGCAGCTGCGCCGCATCGGCGAGCAAACCCAGAAGATCGCCACCCGGCACGCGGAAGTTTTCCTGAATTCGGTGGAACCTGGCCTGGCAGCAGAAGGCATTCGTATTGTCACGTGGGCCGATCTGGACCAAGCCGAGCGCGACCGGCTGTCGACCTACTTCACTGAGCAGGTCTTCCCGGTCCTCACTCCATTGGCCGTGGATCCCGCTCACCCGTTCCCGTTCGTCAGTGGCCTCAGCCTGAATCTCGCCGTCACGGTGAAGCAGCCCGACGACGGCGGTCAGCATTTCGCCCGGGTCAAGGTGCCCGACAACGTCGATCGCTTCGTCGAGCTCGACGACCGACCTGGCGCCGACGAGTCAGCCGGAACAAAAGAAGTCCGCTTCTTGCCGATGGAGGAGCTGATCGCCGCCTTCCTCACTGCACTTTTTCCGGGCATGGAAATCGTTGAGCACCACGCGTTCCGGGTGACCCGAAACGCTGACTACGAGGTCGACGAAGACCGCGACGAAGACCTGCTGCAGGCGCTGGAGCGCGAGCTGGCCCGTCGGAGGTTCGGTTCGCCGGTGCGCCTCGAGGTGGCCGACGACATGACCGAGCACATGCTCGAATTGCTGCTGCGGGAGCTCGACGTGCACCCCGGCGATGTCATCCAGGTGCCGGGGCTGCTTGATCTTTCGTCGCTCTGGCAGATCTACGGCGTTGACCGCCCGGCGTTGAAGGATCCTGCTTTCGTCCCGGCGACCAACCCCGCATTCGCCGACCGGGAAACGCCGAAGAGCATTTTCGCGACGCTGCGCGAAGGTGACGTGCTGGTGCACCATCCCTACGACTCGTTCTCGACGAGTACCCAGCGATTTATCGAGCTGGCGGCCGCCGACCCCAACGTGCTGGCGATCAAGCAGACGCTGTACCGCACCTCCGGTGACTCACCGATCGTGCGGGCGCTGATCGAGGCCGCCGCAGCCGGAAAGCAGGTTGTCACGCTGGTTGAGATCAAGGCCCGGTTCGACGAACAGGCCAACATCAAGTGGGCCCGTGCGCTGGAGCAGGCGGGAGTCCACGTGGCTTACGGACTCGTCGGCTTGAAGACGCACTGCAAGACATGTCTGGTGGTACGGCGCGAAGGCTCGACGATCCGGCGTTACTGCCACATCGGAACCGGCAACTACAACAGCAAGACGGCCAGACTCTATGAGGATCTCGGCTTGCTGACCGCCGATCCCGACATCGGTGCCGACCTGACCGACCTGTTCAACACGTTGACCGGATATTCGCGCAAGCTCTCGTATCGCAACCTTCTGGTCGCACCGCACGGTATTCGCAATGGCATCATCGAACGCGTCGACCGGGAGATCGCCGCGCACCAGGAGACCGGGAACGGGCACATCCGGCTGAAGATGAACTCTCTTGTCGACGAGCAGGTCATTGATGCGCTCTACCGTGCGTCCCAGGCCGGTGTGCGGGTCGACGTCGTGGTGCGCGGCATTTGCGCGTTGCGTCCAGGTGTGCCGGGCTTCTCCGAAAACATCACTGTGCGCTCGATTCTCGGGCAGTATCTGGAGCACTCGCGGATCTTCAATTTCCGGTCCATCAACGAGTTCTGGATTGGTAGCGCCGACATGATGCACCGCAACCTCGATCGGCGGGTCGAGGTGCTGGCTCAAGTGAAAGACCCCCGACTGACCGCACAGCTGGATGACATCCTCGAGTCGACGCTGGACCCTGCCACGCGCTGTTGGGAACTGGGGCCGGAAGGACAGTGGAAGGCGTTGCCGCAAGCCGGTCACACGGTTCGCGACCACCAGGTATCGCTGATGGAGCAACACAGGAGCTCCTGAGGCCACCTGTAGCATGGCGACGATGTCCATCAGGCGCGAGAGTGCGAATTGACTTGCAGGGGTTACGTTGCCGACTCAGACCTGGTCGGATGACCTGAGTGTGAGCGGGAAAATCGTTTGGGCCGCTGGTGCGGTGCTGTGGCGTCCCTGCGTCAACGAGTCGGTCGAAGTGGCAGTCATCCATCGTCCTCGCTATAACGACTGGTCGCTGCCCAAGGGCAAAATGGATCCCGGTGAAACCGAACCGGTGGCCGCGGTCCGAGAACTCTTCGAAGAGACCGGTCACCGTGCACAACTTGGTCGCCGGCTGCACAACGTGAGCTATCCGATCGACCAAGGGGTCAAGAGGGTTCGCTACTGGGCGGCGCGCAGCCTCGGCGGAGAATTCACCCCCGGTCGGGAAGTCGATGATCTGGTCTGGCTGTCGACCTCCGACGCGATCAAGAAAGTGTCCTACGCGTTCGATCGAAAGGTCTTGCGCCGGTTCGCCAAATTCCCGGCAGACACCCAGACCGTCCTCATTGTCCGGCACGGCACCGCGGGCAGCAAGTCCCGATTCTCCGGTGACGACAAAATGCGACCGTTGGACAAGAAGGGCCGTGCGCAGGCCGAGGCACTCGTCGAGCAGCTGTCGGCCTTCGGTCCCACCGACGTGTACGCCGCCGATCGCGTGCGTTGCCACCAGACAATGGAGCCGCTGGCCGAAGAGCTGGGCGTGGTCATCAGCAATGAGCCCACGCTGACCGAGGAGGCGTATGCTGCCAATGCTAAGCGCGGTCGACGGCGGATTCTAGAGATCGCCGATTTGCCCGGCACACCGGTGATCTGCACGCAAGGCAAAGTGATTCCGGACCTGATCGCGTGGTGGTGTGAACGCGACGGCATACGTCC
>DASQSQ010000176.1:0-8409 GCA_035642315.1 Mycobacterium sp. | reverse complement strand
CCGCGACCGAAGCGCCACGCCTCGGGCAGGTTGAGCATGTCCATGTATTTCGGCTGCACCCGAAAGTCGCTGCCCGGCAACACCCCAACCTCGGTGCAGTACGAACTCTGCTTCATGGGCTGAGGCGGGCCGGGTGAGCTGTCCGGCGGCACCGCGCCCGGGTCAATCCCCGGAGGGTTGATCGCGTACGCCGGTGCCCCGGAAAGCGCTACCGCGGCGACGATGAGCGATGTGGCAGCCACTGCGGCCGCGCGAAGCGGCCGCAGCTGACGGCTACCGGTAACGAATCGCCGCATAGACATTCATCAACCACAAAGCCAGCGGGAAGATCGGCATCAGGCAGAGGTACTCGACCCATTCCACGAGCTTGCGGAACAACGGGCTGTAGATGGTGGTAGGTACCGTTGCCGCAGCGACCAGTCCTGCCGCGGGCAGCAGCACCACCAGGGCCACTCCGGCCGACACCGACGCGGCCGAGGACAGCACCAGCGTGTAGCGGATGACGATCGCCGCGACGATCAGGACCGACGTCACGGCCAGAATGATCGCCTGCCAACGGTCGACGTAGGAGCGACCACGCAGCATCAGGAAGCCGGCGGTGGTGGCCGCCAGCAGCAGTGGCAGCCAGCCATCGTTCGTGCGCGGGTCAGATACGCCCGTCAGGGACACAATCGTCAGCACACCAAGGCCAACCAGCAATCCGGTCAGGAACGAACGGGCTCGCTCGGCCCGCAGCACGACGTCTTGCACGGACGCCGGGCCCTCCAAGGTCGGACGGCCGCCGCCAACGGGGTGCACCACGGTGGTCGGCAGATCGGGCCGGGCCTCGAACACCCAGCGGCTGGTGGCAGACGGGAACACCGGCAGCCGGATACCGGACAGCCAGCGGGACAGCGCCGGGGCGCCGTGGTAGCCGAACACGCAGGCCAGCAGGATGCAGGTCAGCAGGGTCACCGCACCGGTACCGAACACCATTCGGGCCAGGTTCGCGAGCGTCGCCGCCAGGCAGATGGTGACGATGGCAGTGCCGGTACCCAGCCGGCGGCCGGTGAATCGCATCGCCAACATCGCGCCGACGCCGGCGACGGCAAAACCCAGCACTGCATGCGGCGCGCCGACCGGACCGGGAGGTGCGGCAGCCGCCGCGATAGAAAGTGGTGCCAATCCGCTCCACAGCAAGATGTCGCCCGCGCGGCGGTCCTGCACGGTCTTGGCGCGGCCGAGGATCAGCAGCGCCACCGAGATCACCAGCACCGCGATGACTGCGGCGTAGGGCGCCGGCAGCCACGACTCGTGCCGGTAGCGGAACCAGCCCAGCAGCGCCGACCCCAACAGCACGCCGACCGCGACCATCGCCGCGCCGACCTGGATGGCCACCGTCGGGTTGATCGCGCTGAAGCGCTTGCTCAGGTTCACCGAGACGGCTGTCGAGATGTGCTCGATGACCTGGGACCGGTGCTCGGTGTCTTCGACGAACCGCAGCCACACCCGGTCACCGTCGAAGATGTCCTGCTCGGTCAGCGACTGGGCGGCCCGCAGCGGCGTGCCGTCAACCAGGCACAACGCCCACTTGCCGCGCTGCTTCGCTTCCAGTGCCGGCAGACCCAGCTCGCGAAGTCGGACGTTGATGACCTTGAGTAATGGGTCGATCATCACCGAGACAGGTGCGTTGGCGTCCAACAGCACACCGATTTGCGCGCCTTCGCCGGCGATGATGCCAACTACGACTGATTGAGGCGATGTGACTGCCTCTGCACCAGTCTGTGTCGCCTCGGCTACTGCGGTCATTGTGCAACTCCCCTGTCGACGAATTCTGGGTTCATGTGTCTTGCCTGGCTATTTGTAATTGTGACGTCGCGGTCCCAATTGTTAAGCAGATTCTAGAGATTTTCGCGGCATCCGCACCCTGAGTGAATGCTGCACCGAAAATCCCTGCCGTGTGCGGTAGTTCCGTAACGTTTAGTTAAACTCTGCTGTGGGTTTTCCACTCACCGTAGGGAAGGGTCTCCAAAACCGTCTTGACCCCCACCTGAACCAATTGCGGGGTGGCCGGGCAGATCGCCAGCCAGGCCTCGTTCGACCCGGCGGTACGCGCCTGCTGATACATCGCGATGCGCCCGCCGGATCCGTCCTTCAGCGACAGCACCGAGGCGCTGGGGGCTTTGGCGTCGTCCCGGTATTGCCTGGCGTAGACCGCCGCCTCAGCCGCGGGATCCGACAGCGCCTGCCCGAGTGCGGCCACCGTCGCCGCGCTGATGCCGAGTCGCCGCAGATCGCCGCCGGAGAAGACGTTGAATCCGGAGCTCTGCCACGCCTTGGTGATCTCGAGCATTTCCTCCAGCGGCACGTTTACCGCGTTGATCGCCGCGGGATCGGCGTGGTGGATCGACTCCAACGCGTCGAACACCAGTGCTGCGATCGAGGCGGTATCCGCGACCGCGACATCGTCAACGGTGATCTCATCACCAACCCGTACTGCCGAGACCCAATGGGAGCCACGGCGGGCCAGTAGCACGCGAAACTCGTTGTCCGGGATATCGCGGGAACCGACCTGCTCCTCTTCGCCTTCTTCCTTGTCCTTGACGCCGTACAGCAGCTTGCCCCGAGACAGCAGCGCGACGATCTCGAGATCCGGCGCGGCCAACACCCGCATCCGGGCGGCGATCGACTCTTCTACCGCGTCGCCCGTGACGATGCCCTGTTCGCGCATCACCGCCATGCCGGGATGCTGGTTCAGCCAGTCCATCGAATCAGTGGAAACGAATGGCCGGCAACGTAATTCGGGCGCGACGTGGCGAATATCCAGTAACGCCTGCAACATCCAGAAGCCTTCGACGTTGACTGTGATATCGGTCCGGGTTGTTTGATCCATCACTACTCTCGTATCTCGGCGTGCTCGATTACCGCATCTACCGCACAGCGCGGCAGCACACCTGGGCCGGTGTGCTGCCGCGCCGATTGGTGACTATTAAGCCCAGCTGCCGCCGACGGCGCTGTCGGTGGACGACATGTTGTTGCCTGCCGTCTGCACCTTCTGGCCGTGCTGGTTTGCCTGCTCGTAGATCACCTGGAAGTTGCGACCCAACTGGGTTATGAACTCCTGGCAGGCCACCGAACCCGCGCCGCCCCAGAAGTCACCGGCGGCCAGCACATCGCGCACGATGGACTGGTGCTCGGCCTCCAACGAAGCAGCCTGGGAACGGATGAGCGCGCCGTGGGCGTCGACATCACCGAACTGGTAGCTAATCGACATTTATCTGTCCTCCTGACGTGGGAAAGTTTACGCTTGCGAACCGGTTAGCTGCTCAAGATTTGCTGCGAAGCCTGCTCTTGCTGCTCGTAGTTGTTGGCGTCGCGGATCAAGCCGTCGCGCACCCCGTGCAGCATGTTGACGATGTTGCGGAAGGCTTGATTCATCTGGCCCATGGTGTCGTAAGACGTCATCTGAGCGGTACCACTCCAGCCGGCACCGGCGATGTTTTGGCTGGACGCCCACATCTTGCGGGCCTCGTCCTCCACCGTCTGAGCGTGCACGTCAAAGCGGCCCGCCATCGACCGCATCTCGTGCGGGTCAGTCATAAAACGCGTAGGCACTTACTTTTCTCCTTGGTTGAGTAGTGATCGACTGCGATGAACGCGGTGGTAGCCGGACGGGTTACCCGAGGTAACCGCCGGCCCGAAACACACGGCTAAACCCCCCTTTCCCGTGACCCAGCTGCCACCGTGCGACGGACATCATCGACGGCGCTTAGAAGACCGCGTTGGCGGCCTCGGTGGCCGCATACGAACCGGCGCTGGTGCCCAGCGTGTTCACGAACGCCTCGTGAATCGCCGCGGCCTGGGCGCTCACCGCCTGATACAACTGCGCATGCGCGACGAACTGGGCCGCCGTCAGCGCAGAAACCTCGTCAGCTGCGGCCGGCACGACGCCCGTCGTCGGGGCCGCCGCAGCGGCATTCTGCGAGTTCACTCCTGAGCCGATTCCGTGCAGGCTGGTGGCCGCCGCCGACAACGCCTCCGGCTTTGTGGTTACAAACGACATTTAGCTTCCCTCCTCGGTATTTGCTAGACGCCCCTGATGAGAATAGACGTGCGTCCCCTTCCCCGCCGCTGGTAGAGCTGGCCGTTTGCAACTGTTCACCCGTCGGCAACAACTGTTCATCTGCAGTAACAGCTGAGTAACGAATTAGTCCCGGAGAAGGCTGGTCAGGCCCCACGAACATGCCTGTGACCTGCGCGAATTCGATGGTCTCAGCCAGGCAACGCTGTCACTGCCGGTGGCGCCGCAGTGGTGGGTCGCGACCGCGAGAAGAGCCGCACGCTAGCTACATAAAAATCTAGCCGCGGATAACGCCCGCAGGTCCCCGGGCAACACGGTGTCAGCTGGGGTTTTGTTCTGGACCCGCCGAGCATGCAACAGGTGACCCTGGGTCATCGGACTGGATACGGCGGCGGCGTCGCTGTGCGTCCCTAACGCTCACGACTTCCCGGCCCCTGGAGAAGCGCTGGACGGATCTTACCGCGTCGACGTCAATCGCGAACAGCAGGCCTACAACGGCTCCCCCGACCCGCAACCACCAAATGTCAGCAGCTGGTGGGCTTTCCGAACTGCGTGCGCACCCAATCTCCGCTCGCGACTGCCAGGCGCCCGTGGGTCAGCCGAAACGCAGCGGCAACTCCTTGAGCGCGAAAGTCTTACTGGGAAACTTGATTTCGGGACGGTAGCCGGGCGCCAGCTCAAATTCAGGGATTCTCTTGAGCCATTCGTCGACGATCACGGTCAGCTCCATACGCGCCAGATGAGAACCCAGGCAGCGGTGCGGTCCGCCGCCGAATCCCCAGTGCCGGTGCACCTTACCGTCCATGGTGAGTTCGTCGGTGGAGATCGCATCGCTGCCGTCCCGGTTGATCAAGGCCATGCACAAGAACACCGACGAGCCCTTGGGCAACGTCATGCCACCGACGACGACGTTCTCGGTAAGTACCCGGGGAGCCACCGGCGCTGACGGCTCCAATCGCACGATCTCTTCGATGAAGACCCTGATCTGCCTTGGGTTGCCGCGGAGCTGTGCGCGTAACGCCGGTCTGCGCGCCAACTCCAGCAGGGAAAAGCCGATCGCCGCGGTTACGGTGTCCAGCCCCGCCAGGATCAGCAGGTGGCTCATGCCCAGCAACTCGAGATCCGTGAAATTGCCCTTGCTGTTCATCACCGTCGACAACATGTCCGAACCCGGATTTTCCCGACGGGATTGGATTGCGTCCGTCAGGTATTGGTACATCGCCTGCGCCGCCGGGGCGATGTCGGCCTGATTGGCATAGGGGTCGTCGGCGAGCACGGCGTTTTTCCAGCCGATCAGGAGGTCCCGGTCCTCCAATGGCAGACCATAGAGGTCCAGGAACACCTGGTAAGGGTACGTCCTCGCCAGGTCTTTCATCACCTCGCATTCGCCGCGGCCGGCGATGGCGTCGATCATGTCGGCGGCGTGGCGAACCAGCACCGGTCGCGACTTACTCAACCCGTGCGGGCTGAAAAACGGCTGCAGGACTTTGCGGTAACGAGTGTGCTCGGGCGGGTCGAACCCCAACGGGATCACCGGGATTGGGCTTCCCGGTGGTTGAAGCGCCAATCGAGCGGAAAAGACGTTGGGACTGCGCAACGCTGCCAGCACGTCCTCACGGCGGGTGAGGTAGTAGTAGCCGTTCATGAACACCACCGGTCCGGCATCGCGCAAAACCTTCCACCCGGCGCCACGATCAGCGGTCATCGGCAGGCTGGTGTATTCAAGCCGCGGAAGGTGAAAGCCGCTGCCGTACAAGCTTTCATCAATGGTGCTCATGTACGTGATCTTTCGTTATGGGCTCGTTCGCTTTCGCCGGCGCCGTGGTGGGTGGGCGACAGTAGACATGGTATGCGGCCCGCCGTGCTTCGGTAGCGTCGTCGCCGCGCTAGCGGGTGCCGGATTGAGCGACGATGTTCGACATGTCTTTTAGAATCGGCATTGTGAAGGTTCGTGTCGAGCAGTCGAGGTGCGTTGGTCACGCCCAGTGCTATGCGGTTGACCCCGAGATTTTCCCGATCGATGATTCCGGTTACTCCACCCTCGAAGAACACGAGGTTGCGCCGGAGGACGCGCAGGTAACTCGTGACGGGGTGGCGTCCTGTCCGGAGATGGCGCTGATCCTGGACGAGGATTGACTGGAAGCCAGGCTATTCACGCGGCTAACGGTCACCGTCTGGCGCGGGGCGCGGGAAGCGCCCTTGCAATGCCCGCAGCAGACCATGGACTTCCTCGATGCGAGCGCGTATCTGCGCCAGCTCTCCAAATGGCCGGGAATCGTTAGGCTCGGGTTGCTGATACTTATCTCCGGCCATGCGATGCGCAAGCTCCTGTAGTTCGGCGCACTCGGCCTGTAGAAGCCGCTCGAACACTCGCGCCTGAGCTATCTCGGCAGGCTGAGGGGGGCGGCGCGACAAAACGCTTGCTGCACTGAACGCCGGCGAACCGATGGCCTTGGGGAGCGTGCGGGCGGCACCTCGGGGTCTCCGCGACAAAGCGAGTGAGCCGGATGCCTCAGCGTGTTTCGCCACGGTGTCCCTCCTGGCCGGGCCCCAATTGTTCATCAATCGGAAACCTACGCCACTGCTCTCACATGGTTCCAGATATGCCCCAATTGTTCATAATCAAGCCACAATTGCGGCATCCACGATTTACCTCGCGTCGAGGCGACGTGCGCGCCTTGCGCTTAGGCGACCACAACACTCCTGGGGTGCCACGCCGCGACGTGACACCCCAGGTGGTGTTGAGCTAATCGGCTTTTAGCCGGCTGATGGCGGGCGGGGCATCACCGTGGGCTTGAACCCATAACGAGGGCCGAAGGCGCCGAGGCCACCACGCCCCGCACCGGCCAGCGGCATGCCGCCGAGCAGGTTTCCGCCACCGCTACCGGCGGCCTCCGGGGCGGCTTGGACGCTGCTGACCAGCTGCACGCCTTGCGGAGCCGCCGCCGGAGTTGCACCAGCCCACGACGCCGGCACTGCCAGTTTGCCGATCGACCCCGCTTCGCCCGAAATAGCGGACACTGAATGCGCGGCCCCGCCAGCAGCACCAGCGGCACCACCACCGCCCAGCCCGGCTCCGAGGCCACCCAGGCCGTGTAATGCGGGGGCAGCAGCGGCTGGCGCAGCCCCGCCCAGCATTCCCGCGCTCTTCGCGATCTGGACGCCGAAGTTGCCCATACCGACGCTGAAGTACGGCAAACCCTCAGTGTTATAGAAAAGGCTCGCGTATGGCGAGTAGTCGGTGACCAACGCCGAGAAGTTGGTGGGCAGGACCGTCGTCCCGAATATGAGGCTCCACAGACTTTGAAACGGTGTTGTTGTGGGGGTCGTGGTGGCCGCCGGCGTCGCGAGGCTTTGCAGCGAGCTCGGCATCGACGACGTCAGCTGTGACAAGATGCTCTGGGAGCCCGTCGCCGCGGAGGTACCGGTGGCCGAACTGACCGCGGCGGCCTGGGAGGCCGTCCCGGCCGGGTTGGTTGTTGCGGCCGGCGAGGCAAACGGCGTCACCTGGGTGGCGGACGCCGACTGACCTGCGTAGCTGTACATCGCCGCAGCATCCTGGGCCCACATCTCGCCGTATTGCGCCTCGAGCTGCGCGATCAACGGGGTGTACTGACCGAAGACGTTGGCCTGCACCGCCGCGGCCGTCTCAGCACGGTTGGCCGCGACCATTGGTGGTGCCACCGTCGAAGCGAAGGCCTGCTCGTATGCCGCGGTGGCAGCCTGGGCTTTCGTCGCGGCCTGCGCAGCCTGCGCGGCCGTCTCTTGCATCCAGGCTATGTACGGTTGCACCGCACTTGCCATGGCCGCCGAGGCCGGGCCGTTCCACTCATCGCTGGCTAGTTGCGTGACCGTCGTCTCGTAGCCTTGAGCGGCCGACTGAAGTTCGGCGGCAAGGCCGTTCCATGCCGACGCGGCAACCTGGAACGACGACGCACCAGGGCCCATGTACATGCGGGCCGAGTTGTACTCGGGCGGGAATGCACCGTAATCCACCATTGAAAAGCCTCCCTAGCAAGCCGCTATGGCGTTGGCGGCCTCGCAGGCTGCGTAGGAACCGCCGCTGGTGCCCAACGTGTTCACGAACGCCTCATGAATCGCTGCCGCCTGAGCGCTGACCGCCTGGTACAGCTGCCCTTGCGCGACGAACTGGGCCGCCGTGAGGGCCGAAACCTCGTCGGCGGCAGCAGGTACTACACCCGTTGTGGGGGCCTCCGCAGCTGCATTCTGGGCGTTGACCCCTGAGCCTATCCCCTGCAGGCTGGTGGCCGCTGCACATAATGCATCCGGCTGGGTGGTCACGTACGACATCCGGCTTCCTCCTTAATAACCGTTGCGCCTCTACGACC
>DASQSQ010000175.1:0-2679 GCA_035642315.1 Mycobacterium sp. | reverse complement strand
GGGACCCGGGCAGCGTTAGACGAGGCCGTCCGCGCCGTCGGGGTGGATCCGGGTGGGCAGGTGCCGGTCCGGACGCGGGCGCTGAACGCGGCGGCCGCGTTGATCGGCGAATCCGGCCTAGCTGCAGCCACATTGGAGGCGATCGCCAACCGCGCCGACTGTGCGGTGCACAGTCTCTACATGGCCTTTGGCGGTCGTGATGAACTGCTGCGGGTCGTGTTCGAACGCTACAGCCCCATCCCTGATTTTGAGGATGCCCTCGACACCGCCACCGACGATCTGACCGCTACGGTGCGGCGCCTGTATCAGGCGCTGGCGGCAGCACTGGGCCGCGAACCCCGCGTAGCGCCGGCCATCCTCGCCGAAGTATTCGCCCGTCCCGCCAGCCCGACCGTACAGACGCTGAGCCAACACGCCGTTCCTCGGATGCTGGATGTGCTTGGGGCGTGGTTGAACACGCAGGTGCAACGGGGGCGGATACGTGATCTGCCGATGCCGTTGCTCATTCAGCAATTAATGGGCCCGATGGTGATGCACATGCTGTTCCGGCCCGCCCTGGACACCCTCGCTGTGGTCGAGCTGCCTGACCCGGACACCACGTGCACGGAACTCGCGGCAAACTTCGTGCGGGCAGTGGCTATTGATTGACCTAAATACGTTGTCCAACATTGACATTCGGGCCGCAGAATCCGTCGCGGTCGTCCAGAGTCCGCTTCGAGTAGCGCTGTCGCTTCGTCGAACGGACTCTGACTGTTAGGTATCGGCGAGGTTGTTGAGGAAGTCAATGCGCGCCGTTGACTGCCCCACGGCGACGCGCCTCGGCCTTGAACTGGGCTTTTGCAGCAAGATTGACAGGCTCTCGCGACACACCCAACTCTTGTCAAAGCAGGCAGGCGTGTCGTGTCAATCTTCACTGCATGTCCACAATCTTCGGCTGGATGTGCCCGCGACTCAGGTCAGAACGTGTTGGTCAAATACAGTTGCAGAGAGTCCAATACGCTCTCAAGTAGTCCGCTGCCGGCGGCGCCGTGCTCAAATACGGCACTAAGCCACGCGTCGACGTTATTGATGTCGCCGTCGGAGATGTCGACAAGTGTGAGGTCGCCGTTGGTCGTCGTGGTCGCATCCGCGACTTCCGTCGGTGTCAACCCCAGGTACTCCACGTGCGGGCCGAATACGTCCAGCAGCGCGCCCAACAGGCCCTTGGTTTCGAAGACCTCTTGGAAGTTGGGGACCGGATCGGTGTCCAGGCTGTAGATGGTCGCCGGGTAGAGATCATCCGGTGTCAAGTTGCCCAGGACGGCGTCAAAGTTGAAATCCGTGAGAAGAGTGTTCGTCAGACTCGGGCCGAGTAGCGCGTCCATGTCTGGTTCCAGGTTGGGCCAGATGCCGCCCGGGAGGGAGGGGTCGCCGATGAACACGAAGTGCAGATCGGCGCTGGGGATCCCGTCTGCTTGGAGTTGGGTCATGGCGATCGACTCGGCGGTGGCGCTCTGTGAGTATCCGAAGATCGTCAGCGGATGCTCGGCGTCGAAAGCGCCGGGATCCGCGTTGAATTCGTTCTCCACGGCGAGGGTGACGTCGTCCGCGGCGGTGAGACTGCTCGGGCCCTGCTGGATCAGTTCGGGTGTCGTCAGCACTTGCAGCGGGGCGCTGCACGGATCGGTCCCGATCATGTCGCAGACCGTCG
Organism: Mycobacterium sp.; assembly: GCA_035642315.1. Lineage (GTDB taxonomy): Bacteria > Actinomycetota > Actinomycetes > Mycobacteriales > Mycobacteriaceae > Mycobacterium. The sequence continues at coordinate 989 of DASQSQ010000175.1, read as the reverse complement.
AGCCGGTCGCGCCACCGTCAAAACCCAGCGGGTTTAGAAACAGATTTTCGGCGGCCTGCGCGAAAGCCGTCGACGGCGTCGGCTCGGTGGTTCCGCCGAGGATGATCGCCGTGTCGCTCCCAGCTAGCGGGTCGTCCGCGTAAGCGCGGGCGGCTTGATTGATCATCGCGCCAGCCAGGCCTACGAACATGCCGGCGGCGGTCACCTTCGCGAGGAGCTTGTATCCGTTCATGGCTGCACTCGGTGGCGCGCCGGTACTGTGATCCGCGTCATCGCATCTTCTTAGCTGAAGTTAATCGCGGTTTCAAGCAGTTCTTAGTCTTGGGAGCGCGGAGTGCTCGTGGAGGATCGGGTGCTTCAGGCGACCGTCGCGAAGACTGCGCGCGGGAGCGACGCGACAAGCTCGATCAATCCATCAACCGATTGAGTCATGGCGTCTCCTGGTTTCTGGTTGTTCTTGACCCTGAAGTCAGGCCGCCGTAATTCCCAATTCGGCTAGCCTGGAACGGTTTTCCTCTAACCATTCGGCTTCTTGGCCGGGCTCGGGAATGAACAAGCCGGCTTCCATGACGTTTGTGGGATCGATCTCGGTCACCGAGATCCACAGGTCTGCTTCGGGCTGGCCCGAGTTCCGTGTCCAGATCTGGGAGAGCTGGCGCAGCATTGTCCGCCGTGTTTCGAGGTCACGGCCGTGGCGGTTGATGGCGAGAATCAACGATTGCGTTGCCGGTTTGCCGGCTGCGAAGCACTCACCTTCGGGCATCTCGTGGAACAGAACTTTGACCCATGACGGCAGTCCTCCGGCAAGGGTGCAATACATGCTGGTCATCTCGTCGGCGATCTTGGCCTTCGCGGACTTGGTCAGCAGTCCTTTTGGGCTGTAGCACTGATAGACGGGCATCGCGGCTTCCTTCATAATATGTCGTCCGGCATACTGATTAACAAATGCTACACTACGAGGTAGTGCGCACGCCTGTCAAGAGCTATGT
>DASQSQ010000174.1:0-9450 GCA_035642315.1 Mycobacterium sp. | reverse complement strand
TACTCGGTTCTGCTTCCGACAGCAGACTTCGTGAACGCCGCCGTAACCTCCGTCCCGTCCTATGACGTCAATCTGTTCCTGAACGGGATATTGCAAGCGGCCAACGGTGACCCGGTTGGGCTTATCAACGCAGTCGGCGATCCGATCGCTGCTGACACCGCACTGTTCACGATCGCAGGCGGTTTCGAAGCCATAGTTCTCGCATCCGCGGCCGAATCGATCGTCGGTGATTTCGCCAGTCTCTAACGTCTCGCGGAGAGCCGAAACCGTCGCGCCGGCAACGGTTCTGACAAGGTCGAGGTAAGCCGAGCTTCGGCTATCCCCAGGAAGGCGGCCGCCGTCACGGCAGCTGTCGGCGACAAGTCCGACCGCAGCGTCGCTCAAGGCGCAGACTCACCGCGCAGAGCGTCTCGAACTAGGTGCGTTGGGTACCTCGCCTATAGCGGACCGTATTCCGTCAATGAGTCGACGGGAGTCATTCCACCGTCACGTCATGGTTTCCTTGTTGCCGAACTGGACGCGCTCAGCCCAGGTGCGGCACACCCACCTCGAAGGGGACCGCTTGACGGTTTCGTCGACGACGTCGCTCGCCGACGGGGGCAAGGTGTGGTCGATGTTGGGGTGGGTCCGTGCGGGGCGTGACGAGCAAGCTGGCTCGCAGGTCGCTTGGGCCGCAGCGGGGCGGCGGGTCGTCTGCGGTAGGCTTTCGACCTGCCGCCGGTGGACCCACCGGCGACCGGGCTGTGGCGCAGTTTGGTAGCGCACTTGACTGGGGGTCAAGTGGTCGCAGGTTCAAATCCTGTCAGCCCGACTTAGAAAAATATGCACTGAGCTGCTGTAATGTGATCTTTGTCAAGATGAGATGACCCGCAGTTGGGGACCATTTGGGGACCACAAGTGCCGGGAGAGCAGGTCCCCAGCGTTCGTCACGGATTGCCGGTTGGGGTGCAGATAACGCTGCGTTGTTGTCAGAGTGCCGTGGCCGGCGATCTTTCGCAGAGTGTGCACCGGCACGCCGGCGTCGGCCATCCAGGTCAACCCCGTATGCCGCAAGCCGTGGCGCGTCAAGTGCTCGTAGCCAAGCTCCGTGACGACTTCGTCCCACGAGGTGGCATCGCGCAGCGTGGCGGTCGTAATACGTCCGCCTTTCGGGCCGGTGAACAGTCGAGCATCGGGATCATGAGCTGCAAGCTCTATGCGCCGCGTAATGAGGTCGCGGATGGGATCGATCAATGGAACCTCCCGGGCGCGCTTTCCCTTGGTGTTCTTATCCACCAAGCCACCGGGAGACGGGGTTGTTTGGCGGCGGACTGTCCAGATCCACTCGTCCGTGTTGATATCTCGCACCAGACATCCGGCGACCTCGCCGATGCGGGCCGCGGTACATGCTTCGAAAATAACCGCGTCGCCCCAGCCCTGGTAGCGGCCCGCTGACTGTGCCACCAGCGCGCGGGCGAGCGTGGTCAGGGCATTCCAGTCCGGTAGCGCCAGCGCACGTGGATCGTCGAGTTCGTCTTCGGCGAGTTTGTACTCGCGCTGCCAGCCAGTCACCCGGGCGGGGTTGCGGTCGATGATGCCGTCGCGAAGCGCCTGCTCCATCACGCGAACGAGTACCGCGAGGCTGTTCTTCACGGTCGATCGGCTGCACTCGTCGGCGATCCATCCGTGTACTGCTCGGTCTACTGCGCCGTTCGTAATCATCGTCATAGGCAGGTGCCCCAGAGTCGGGATGACCCGCTTACGCCAACCTGCCAGGTACGGATCGGTGGTTTTGAGTTCGAGACCGCGCAAGGCCAACGCCATGTTGGCCTGACCGTAGTCAGACAGCGTTGTGGTGGCGATGTTCGGGTCGACGCCGCGTGCTGCGGCCCGTCCCATCCTCGTAACCCAGTCGACGGCGGCGTCACGCGTGTCAAACGCTTCAGACTTGGAAGACCGTTTCTTGGTGACGGGATCGACCCATCGGACTCGTGCACGAAACGGCGTCGCCCGATCTGCGCGCACCTCGATATCCGACGACAGCGAAATGCCCAGCGGCAGGACGAGCTTGTCAGCCATTAGGCAACCTCGCCGGGGTCCACACGACGACTGGCCAACCAGGCCTCGACGTCGTTGGAGTTGTACACGTACACCCGATTCGATACTTGTACGAACGCCGGCCCTTGCGGCGGATTCGATGTACGCCATCGGCGGATGGTGGATGCATCGACGTGCAGCAGTTCGGCGAATTCTTTGGAACTGTACCAGTATCCGTCCGGCGGGTTCATCGCTTTACAACCCCTCTCGCAATGCATCTCGCGCGGCGAAGCGCTGTTGTTGGGCGCGGGCGAACGCGGACAGAACGAGGACGCGGTCGCCCAGGCTGCTGTGGCCCAAGCGCTCGAATTCCCACTGCATTGGCGCATTCGGCTCGTCTTGCGTACTGGCTGGCGGCGCGCCGTCGCGGGCTTGGTCTTTGCGCCAAGCCGCACGGCGTTCACGCAGCGCAGTCATGGTCGTCGAGAATTGCCTAGACTTACTGATGACGTGGCCTCGGTAACCGAGGGTGTGCACCCAAGAAAGCATGTCTTGGTAAGGCTCCTGTTCGGCCAGAGCGACGATAGTTCTCATGATTTCGCGGACATGTTCAGTCACGTCGAGTTGATCTATCGCGGCGGGACTGAATCGGCGGGCAAGGACGCCGAAGTCTGCGACTGATTTAGTCACGTATTTCGCCAGGTATGCCGCGATCTGCTGGCTCGAAACACCCACGTCTCCGCCCTGGCCTGTGTCTGCGCATCGAATGATTTTGATGTCGAGCTGGTCGCCGAACCGGAGCACCTTGTCCCCGCTCACAGTTATTTCGATAGCGGTGGCTGCCTGGCGAACCAGTGCAGCGAAGTCACCCGCGCTGATGCTCGTATTCGGCGGCGCGGGTGGTTGGCCCGGCTCTGACGCGGCATCCAAGCGTATTACTGCATGGAAGTGGGGGAGCGCGCGCCGTTGGAGTTCAACAACTTTCATGAACGACACGCGCGTGTTCTTTGGGCTTTCGGCCCGGTCTCGCAGCTGACGGCTCAAGAAGCGCCGAAGCTGAATCGTAAAGCGCCGCCAGAGTTCTGGAGCATGCCAGGAAAAAAGTGCGTGTCCGACATAGTCGTAGCAGTCACGACACAGGGGCTGCCCCAGCGCGGGCTCGTTGTGGTCGTGCGCAGCTTCGCACCAGCGCGGAGTCCCGTGCGAGCATTGGCCCCGGTGGGTGCCTAGCGGGTGACAGCTGCCGCTCGTACGAGTCGTGTGGACGGCGCCGAAGCTGGGCGCCGTGAGGGTCACGAACACCTGGGGATGCTCGGCAACGGTGATGGGTATTTCATGATGTCCGCCGCGAAGGCCAGCGTGGATGAGTTGCCAAGTGTCACGGGCGTATAGGTCTGAGCAGGACGGGCACACGATCGCCCGGCGGTTGTTGCAGCGGGTAAACACTTGATGATCCCGGCCGAGTCCGTCGCCGCCGATCAAGTGGATAGGGTTCGCGCAGAATCCCACTTCCTCGACCTTCTTCCACCAGGTCCCGAAGCTGGCTGAGGCAGCCCGTCGGATCATCTGGGTTACCACGTCGTTGGCATTCACCTCTGGCGGCACACCCGGTAACTCGACGGTCATCAGTCGGCCGTCCTACGCTCGGGGGCGAACTGCGCACTCAGGTAGTCGATGTCGGCATCGGTGACATGGAACGCACGGACCCGCACCGGTTCCGCGGTGCCATCCTGGCAGACGTAACCAATGCCGGGTGTGGTGGTGGGAATCTGGTCGCAGACTGCACCCGCCTCTCGCGCTGCGGTACCCAGGACCATCGTCGATTGAGACGATTCGGTCATGCGCATGCCGATCCTGATCGAGAACAGCTGCCGGATCGGCAGGACGTCCTTCGACGGGTCTTGTACGGCGGCGATGACGGAGACGCCGACGGCCCGCCCTTGCGACAACAGTAGCCCGAGGAGCTGTTCGGTCTCGGCGCGGATTTTCCGGTCACCGATATAGGCTGTCAGGGAGGCGATTTCGTCCACGACCAACATAATGAGTGGCTCGGTCACGGTAGGCTTGTGCAGTCGTGTATGGCCGCGCAGCCGCTGCGCTCGGTGCTCCATGATCTTCGTCGCGGCCCGTAGCAGTGCAAGCGTGCTGTTGTTGTTGTCGTAGGCAAAGCCACTGAATAGTTTTTGGCCGCGGCCAAACTCCATGCCGCCCTTCGGGTCTACGACGAGTACGCGAATCCAACCCGCTCTAATCCCGGGCGCAAGGCCTGCAATGAGCGACCACAGGACAGAACCCTTGCCGGAACCGGTCGCGCCGGCGACCAAGATGTGATGCCCCAACACCGGGAGCCGCCACCATTTGCCTGCCTCGGTCGCACCCACGCCGATATGGGCCGGATTCACTAGCGTGTCGCGGGTAGGGCGGCGCAGGGCGATGGGGTTGGCAAGAGCATCCCGGTGGTGAGCGGTGATAGTGATTTCACGGGGGTTGGTCGACCTGATGGTCAGACGCTGCGCACGGAAGGCTTCAGCCAGGGCGGGTGCTTTGTTCTGCCAGTCAGCCACGGATTGGCCGATAAGAATGTGCACCGCAACCACATCACAGGTGGTGCCGACGGTTACTGATCGCAGCGTGGGCACGAGGGTGCGCTCACGGAGGGTGGCAGTAAGGCCGTGCAGAGTGCAGATCGCGGTCCAGGGATGGCGATAGTTCCACCATGTTCGCCACCTGGACCTCATCCGCGCCGTCACCCATTCATCGAAGGCGGCGGGCCAGAGTTGGGACCACCCGACCAGGGCCAAGGCCGATAGCGCGGCGAGGAGAATGCCAAAGATCGGCCCGACCGTGAACCCCAGCCAAAGACTCACAAGGGCGGGAACGCTGATCATCGGAAACAGAATCGACCACCACAACAGCACTCCGAGTGCCTTGGCCAGTCCTGTGACGATAATGGTGACGGTTTCGTCCCATTCGGATTCAGTGCTATGAGACTTGTTGTTGCCGTGTGCTTTTGATGATGGAGACATCGCGAAACCTTTCCGAGTCGAATTTGACAGGGCGGGCGAACTGCACCACCGCAGGAGCTGGGTGTCGCGGTGGCGCAGTTCTCCCCGTCAACTGGATTTAGGCGGCGGGCTTGCCCGTGCCGCTGGGCGACGCTGACGACGGCGTCACTTTCGGCGGCGTGATGACTCCCGCGAGCGGTGCGCCTGCGGCACGCAGCGAATCCGCCCGGAACGCCACGCCGCTGCGCCCTTCTTGGTTCCATGGCAGGGCCATCAGGCCTTCGACGTGTGCCGGCTGCCCAACGGTGATGTTCGGATCACCAGGCACGGTCACCGCGATGACATCAGCGCCCGAGGCGTCGAGTGCCATCAGCTGCACTTGCCACAGGGGTTGGCCGGTCTCGCGATCGACCTTCGGCTGGCCGGTGTCAAACGCGATTCGCTGCTCCGGTGACCGTGTGCAGATGAACGACACGGCGGAGATATCGATCTTCAACTTCATGGGTTGTTTCTCCTAGTTCTGGTTGTCGTGACCTTTGTGGCCGTACGGCCACGACGCCAGGACATCAGCGACAGCCAGGGATGTGTAAGTGAGCGCTGGTGAGATGAGGTGACTCCGAAAACGCGCACAATGACCGTCGAACGGGCCTCATTGGTAAGGGAAAATTAGCTGGTGGCCCACGCCGCCCCTGACCTTCCTGAGAGCGCACAGCGGCTGCGTGCTGCGCGCAATGCATGGGGGTGGACTCAGGGCGATCTCGTGAGCGAGGTCCAGCGCGTTCGAGACCGTCGTGGGTTGGAACCGATCGTTCGGGACTCGATAAGCCGTCAAATCAAGGGCTTCGAACAGGGCACCAAGCCGGGCCCGTTATGGCGGCAGTTGCTGGCCGAGGCCTTGCAAGAAGAGGAAGAACAGCTCTTTGGTCTCACCATTGATGTTGCTTTACCGCGTCCTTTGCTCGTGCAGACGCCGGTGAGCACTGACGTGCTGGCGGTGATTTTGGCGCAGCGAGCGGCCCACATTCGGGCTGAACACCTTTTCGGTCCTGATTACGCTCGCGCTCTGGTTGATCGTGACCTGGTCACTATCGAGAAATTGGTGACGAACGCACCATCTTTTCTGCGTTGCGACGTTCGCCGTGCGGCAGGCAGAATTGCCGAACTGGGCGGCTGGATCGCCCAGGACAGTGGGGACCCGGTCAAAGCGGACCAGCTGACCCGACGGGCAGAGGATCACCTTCGTGCTATTGCTGATCCTGTTCTGCGGGCGATGATCGCGATGCGCCGCTCTAACATCCTGCTCATGCGCGATCCGACCCTCGCCGTGGACCTGGCCGCCGAAGCCGCCCGGCTCATTGACGGACGCTCCGTCGGGCGGCTGCGGGCGAGCATTGCCCGCCAGCAAGCCCTGGCCGCGATAGCCGATCACGACCGCGCGAGTTTCGTCCGCCACGCGGCCCGCGCCCTGGACGTCGCATATACAGAACCCGTCGCAGACGATCACGCGGTATACGCCACCCGCGCGTACGTGGCGTCGGAGGTTGCGTCGGGTTTTGTCACTTTCGGTGAACCGGCGAAAGCCATCGAACTTTTACTCGAACATCACAATAGTTGGCCAGACGACCAACAGCGTGACTACGCCGTTGCGTGCGCGCGCCTCTTGCGCACGTTCATCGCTCTGCACGACTACCATTCGGCACTGCATCATATCGATGGCGCTACCCGTACATACCTGGCTACGCCGTCGGATCGAGCCCGCCGCGAATTGCGATTCTGTCGCAGGATGATTCGCGATCGGGCCCGGGCTGACAGGAGCCTTCCACTACACACGTTGCGTAAGCGAATCGAGGCCGCGTTGCAAGGAGACCCCCAACCATGACCAAGCGCCCCGCCGTGCCTGGCCTGTTCCTCCCGGCTACCACTACCACCGATCACGACACCGTGCACGCCGCTGTCGCCGTGCTACCCGTCGGCGCTTTTGAGCAACATGGCCCATACCTCCCCCTAGTGACCGACACCTTGATCGCAACTGCTATCACTCAGGCAATTAGCCAGCACCACAAGATATTTCAACTTCCTCCGATAACGTTTGGATGCTCGCACGAGCACTCAACGTTCCCCGGAACGGTCAGCCTCGGCCCAGGTACGCTGGCCGCCGTTGTGAGCGACGTCAGTACATCTCTTGTACACCAGGGCATTAGCGCCCTGATCCTGGTGAATGGTCACGGCGGCAACTACGTGCTCGGCAATGTGGTGCAACAGGTCAATGCGGACAGCGCGATGCGCGTCGGACTGTATCCAAGTCGCGCGGACTGGGCGGAAGCGCGCCTTGCTGCCGGTATCAGCAGTAGCATCCACGACGACATGCATGCTGGCGAGCTCGAAACGTCGGTCCTGCTCGCCGCTCACTCGAGCTACGTGCGCGACGGCTGGCAGGGTCATGACCACATCGCCTCTGATCGCCGCTATCTCACCACCGTTGGGATCGGCGCATACACGACAAGTGGTGTGATCGGGTATCCCTCGCGAGCCACCGCGGCAAAAGGCCATGCAGTCCTAGATCATCTAGGCCAAGCCGCACACGCGCTCATCACGCTGCTCACCAGCCAGTCGACCTGAGAATCTCACATGTGGCGGCTACCGTCCGCTGACGCTCCCGTCCGCCGCCACGCCGAACTCGAGATCGCCGTCGCAACCAACCGCACGAAGCCGCCAGCAGCTGCCTAGTGCCAGTTCCTTCTTGACGTTTTCGTGCCAGCAGATGCCTGACATTTGGTCTAGGAAACTGAGGGGACCGTCCGTGGCCGGTCGGCCTTGATGTTACGGATGGGCTGGGTGGTGGTGCGTCGGATGGTGCGGGTGTCGTCGTCGGCCAGGTGGATGGTGAGGGTTGTTTCCGAGACGAGAATCTCGACTTCCTGGCCGCGGTGAGTGCGCCCGAGTGAGACTTTCTGCCCGGCGACCACGATGACGCCGGTGTCGGAGGCGCGCCGTTGGATGCGGATGGGGTGCTGTGAGGGTTGGGGCGGGGGCCCGGCTGGGCGGACACCGCGCAGCTGCAGGGCCTGTTCACGGGTGAGTGGGTTGGGGCGGGTGCGCAGCAGCTCGCGGGTGGTGATGTCGAAAAACAGCAGGGTTTGTTCCTCGATGCGGACACCGACCAGCATCCCGCGCAGCCGCTCGGCGGCCAGGATCTGTTTGTTGGCCAGGGATATCAGCCCGACGTTGGACACGACCCGTTCGACCTCGAGTGCGGCGCCGTCCTCGATGCCGGGCAGGGGTGCCGGCCCGGCCGGGACCGCGCCCTGGGCGATGAGCTTAGCCAGATCCGAGGCAGACAAGTGAGAACGCACTGTTTTGATCCGTGCCCCGGCGATCGAGACGTGGATGAGTTCGCAGTTGGCCCAAAACCGCGCGACGAGCCCCGCGCGCCGCGGCCCGAGCCAGAACTGTTTGTGCGCCACCCACATGTTGCCCGAGGCCGGCACGACCTTGTCGAATTCGATTGGCCCACCGTGGTACTGGCCGGGCGTGAGCGCCTCGCCCGCGGTGTCGTTGATCGGGCCGGGTGTGATTACCGGGGCCAGTGTCGGTGGGACCCATAGCTCCACCAGTTCGCGTTCGGTTTGCGGGGACGGGGTGAACCGCTGCTGGGGGGACACCGGTTGTGTGATGTCGAGGGCCTGGTGCGGGCGGTCGCCGTTGTAGTCGGCAACGAACACATCGACGGCGGCCTGGGCTTGGGTCAGCGAGTCGAACAGCTCGTGGCCGTCGAGCAGTTCTCGGCGCAAGGTGAGGTGGAATCGTTCCACCTTGCCCGTGGTGGTCGGCGACGCCGGGGCGGTGAGCCGGTGCGCGATGCCGTTCAAGCGGCAAATCTTGTCAAACAACACCTCCCCGCCCGCGCTGAACCGGGCGGTGAATTGCTTACCGTTATCGGTCAGGATCTCTTCGGGCACACCGAACTTCGCCAACGCTTCGGCCAACGCCAAGCACACCGCGCGCCCGGTCGGGCGGGCCACGACCTTGGCGATCACGCAGTACCGGGAGTGGTCGTCGACCCCGGTGACCACTTTGGCTTCCCGCAGCCGGCCGGTGGCCGGATCGACGATCATCACCCCACCGACAATGTCCATCTGCCACAGCTGCATCGGCGCATCACGCTGCCAACGCTTAAACGACTCCCGCCGCCGCTTGCGGGCCTTGTGATCCAGCAGCCCGTGCCGCGACAAGATCCGATTGATCGTGCGCTCCGCGGGCACCACCGCCTCACCGCCGGCCTTCAACAGCTGCATACGGATCCGCTTGGCACCCCAGCCCGGGTGCTTGCGCCGCATCTCCACCACCACGACCTCAACATCACCGCTGCACCGATGCGGACACCCGTGCGGGCGCCGGGACCGATCAACCAAACCGGCCACACCCTCGG
>DASQSQ010000173.1:0-5307 GCA_035642315.1 Mycobacterium sp. | reverse complement strand
ACTGGCCGACAAACAGGCGTTCATCGGCGCCGCCGGCGACCAGGTCGACGCGGTGGTTGCCGGCGTGGACGCGCTGGTCGCCCGCTACCCGGACGCAGCCAAGTACACGCCCGGTGCGATCCTATGACCCTCGCCGGCGCCCTCGCGGGGATCGACTTCACCGATCTGGACAACTTCGCCAACGGGTTTCCGAATGAATTGTTCGCCGTCCATCGACGCGAAGCACCGGTGTACTGGCACGAGCCGACCGAGCACACCCCCGACGGGGAGGGCTTCTGGTCCGTCGCCACCTATGCGGAAACACTTGCGGTGCTCAAGGATCCGGTGACCTTCTCATCAGTCACCGGCGGTGAGCGGCCGTTCGGCGGGACGCTGCTGCAGGACCTGGCCATCGCCGGTCAAGTGCTCAACATGATGGACGATCCGCGGCACTCGCAGATCCGGCGACTCGTCAGCTCCGGGCTGACGCCGCGGATGATCCGCCTTGTCGAGGACGACCTTCGGGCCCGGACGTGCCGGCTGCTGGACGCGGTGGTGCCGGGTGAACCGTTCGACTTCCTGGTTGACATCGCCACTGAACTGCCGATGCAGATGATCTGCATCCTGCTGGGAGTGCCGGAATCCGAACGGCATTGGCTCTTCGAGGCGATCGAGCCGCAGTTCGACTTCGGCGGATCGCGCAAGGCGTCCCTCGCGCAGATGTCCGCCGAGGAAGCCGGGTCGCGGATGTACGCCTACGGCCAGGAGCTGATCGCCGCCAAGCGTGCGGAGCCGACCGACGATATGTTGTCGGTCGTTGCCAACGCGACCCCTGACGACGCCCACGCGCCGGCCATGTCCGATCTCGAGCTGTACCTGTTCTTCAGTCTGCTGTTCAGCGCCGGCGCGGAGACGACCCGCAACGCGGTCGCCGGTGGGCTCCTGGCGCTGGCTGAACATCCGGATCAATTGCGCACGCTGCGCGAGGATTTCGAGACACTGCCGATCGCGATCGAGGAGATGGTCCGGTGGACGTCGCCGTCGCCGTCCAAGCGGCGCACTGCGACCCGCACCGTCACGCTCGGCGGAGCATCGGTCGAAGCGGGCCAGAAGGTACAGATCTGGGAAGGCTCGGCCAATCGTGACGCGAGTGTGTTCGACGGTGCCGATGAGTTCGATATCGCTCGAAAGCCCAACCCGCACTTAGGTTTCGGGCAGGGCGTGCACTACTGCCTGGGCGCCAACCTGGCCCGGCTGGAATTGCGAGTGCTGTTCGAGGAGCTGTTTTCGCGGTTCCACGAGGTGCGGGTCACCCGGCCCGTCGAATGGACTCGCAGCAACCGCCATACCGGTATCCGACACATGGTCGTCGAATTACGCTGAGCGTGATGAAGCTTCGGCCCGCCGATATCGAGCCGACGCCGGACGTGTTCGCGACGGTGATGGCGACCGGAATTGTGTCGATCGCCGCGCGGGATCACCACTACTCCAAGCTCAGCGACGCGCTGGGTGTCCTGGCAACGCTCGGTTTTGCGGTGCTTGTCGCCGTGGTGATCGCCGCCGCGGCTGCCAGAAGCCGAAAACTATTCTGGGACTTGACTGATCCTGATGTCACCCTGCGGCTGTTCACCTTCGTCGCGGCGTGCGCCGTGCTGGACACCCGGCTGTCCTTCAATCTTGCGATGCTGCGTGTACTCGGCGTCGTTGCGCTGTTGGCGTGGCTGGGGCTGATTGTGCTTACCGTTCGCAATATGTCGGCGCACCGCTGGGCGGCGCTGCGCGATCATGCCCACGGCGCCTGGGAGCTGGCCAGCGTCGGCACCTCCGGGCTGGCGATCGTGCTGAGCCAGATTTCGTATTACACCGGTCACCGCTGGTGGCTGCTTGTCGCCCTGCCGATCTGGTCGGCGGCGATCGCTATCTACGGCCTGATGACGTGGCTGATCCTGTGGCGCGCCATTGTTGAGCGGCGCGACCGGGACGGCTTCGCGCCCGACTCCTGGGTCATGATGGGCGGGCTCGCCATTGCGACGCTGGCCGGCGATCAGCTTCATCAGCAGCTGTCCGGATGGCCGGCGGCAGCGGTCCGCATGGTCACCATCGTCACGTGGGTGGCGGCCACGGTGTGGATACCGCCGCTGATCTACTTCGGATTGCACCGCATCACCCAGCGGCCCGACGTGCTGCAGTTCACCGGTGCCTGGTGGTCACTGGTGTTCCCGCTGGGCATGTATTCGGCGGCCACCGACGCGATGGCCGCCGAGTCGGGTATGCGGTCGATGCACACGATTTCGTTGGTTTTCTTCTGGGATGCTTTCGCGGTGTGGCTGATCGTGGCGGTCGCCGGGCTGTTGCGTTTGCGACGCACGCTCGCCGATCCGCGTAGTTGGCCGGACCTTAGCGAGCCCTGACGGCGATTCCCGCGGACCGCAACTCCAGGGCGGCGAGCCCACGGATGGCGCCGGGATCCCCAACGCGCCATGCGCCGACCGGATCGGGGCTGACAGCGGCCAGCCTGCGCAGCGGCCGGTTGGCCAAGGCCCTCAACGCCAGCAGTTGTTCGCCGGCGGGTGTCGTTGCCAGCGTGCTGACGGTCCACTTGCGCCGGAAGAATCGGATGCGCAGCACCAGCCAGGGCATCACCACCCCGAGGGCCGGCGGTGCAGCCACGGCCAGTGCCAGCACCACCGCCAGCCAGGACGCGGTGGTGTCCAGGTTGTGCCCGGCGCCGGCGATGTCGAGGGCGGCCTTGCTGGCCGCGGTAAGCGGTTTGCTTACCGCGTCACCGACCAGCGGGATGTGATCGGCACTATGACCGGCCGACTCGAGGCTGTCGGCAACACCGTCCGCGCCGCCTTTGACCTGTCGGCCGACCTCGGCGATGGTCGACACCGCGCTGTGTACGGCCAGCCCGACCAGTACCCAGATAAAGGTCCAGATGATGACGACGACGTCACTGAACAACTGCGCCAGCAGTCGGCCCGGCGTAGTGGCGTAGGGGAGAAACCGCGATTTCATAGTCCTGATCCCAGCACAGGGCGGGTCTGACGGTCGGCTTTACGCTGACCGCTAGGCTGTCCCGATGCGTCCAGCACTGTCCGACTACCGGCACCTGGCCAGTGGCAAGGTCCGCGAGCTCTACCGCATCGACGACAATCACCTGTTGTTCGTCGCCACGGACCGGATCTCAGCGTTCGACTATGTGCTCGACAGCACGATTCCCGACAAAGGTCGGATTTTGACCGCGATGAGTGTGTTCTTCTTCGACCTCGTAGAGGCGCCCAACCACCTTGCGGGGCCGCCGGACGATCCGCGCATTCCCGACGAGGTCCTCGGCCGCGCACTGGTGGTGCGCGAGCTGAAGATGATTCCGGTGGAGTGTGTCGCCCGTGGTTACCTGACCGGCTCAGGACTACTGGATTACCAGCAGACCGGCAAAGTCTGTGGCATCACATTGCCTCCCGGCCTGGTCGAGGCCAGCAGGTTCTCCTCACCGCTGTTCACGCCGGCGACGAAAGCCGAACTGGGACAACATGACGAGAACATCTCCTTCCCACAGGTGATCCAGATGGTCGGAGGGGTCCGCGCCAACCAATTGCGCGACCGTACGGTGCAGACCTATGTACAGGCGGCCGACCACGCGCTGAGAAGAGGAATCATCATCGCCGACACCAAATTCGAGTTCGGCATCGACGCGCACGACGTCTTGGTGCTGGCCGACGAGATCTTCACTCCCGATTCGTCGCGGTACTGGCCGGCCGCCGATTACCATGCCGGCGTGGTGCAGGCCAGTTTCGACAAGCAGTTCGTCCGTAACTGGTTGACCGGTCCCGAATCCGGCTGGGACCGCGCTGGATCTCAGCCCCCGCCGTCGCTGCCCGAGAGCATTATCGATGCCACTCGCGACCGTTACATCGAGGCCTACGAACGGATTTCCGGGCTGCGCTTCGACGACTGGATCGGGCCCGGCGCATGAGCGACCGGACAGCACCGCCCGTCACCAAGCGAGTGGAGAGCCGACGGGAATTCCACGGCGACGTGTTCGTCGACCCGTATGAATGGCTGCGAGACAAGTCCAGTCCCGAAGTCATCGCGCACCTGGAAGCCGAGAACGAGTACGCCGACCAGTCGACCGCCCAGCTTGAACCGTTGCGGCAGCGGATCTTCGACGAGATCAAGGCACGCACCAAGGAGACCGACCTGTCGGTACCCATCCGGCGCGACGACTGGTGGTATTACGCCCGTAGCTTTGAAGGTAAGCAGTACGGCGTCCAATGCCGTTGCCCGGTAGCCGATCCTGCCGACTGGAACCCGCCAGTGTTCGATGAGCACACGGAGATCCCCGGTGAGCGGATTTTGCTCGACGAGAACGTCGAAGCCGAGGGACACGACTACTTCTCGCTGGGCGCCGCCAGCGTCAGCCCAGACGGTAATGTGCTGGCCTTCTCCGTCGACGTGGTCGGTGACGAGCGTTATACCTTGCGGTTCAGGGATCTTCGGACCGGCGAGCAATACCCGGACGAGATCGTTGGCATCGGCGCGGGGGCAACCTGGGCTACCGACAACCGAACCGTCTACTACGTCACCGTCGACGCGGCCTGGCGCCCCGAAACGGTATGGCGGCACCGACTGGCGTCAGGTCTGCCGGCGGAGAAGGTGTATCACGAAGCCGACGAGCGATTCTGGCTTGCGGTCGGTCGGACCCGCAGTGACGCCTATGTGCTGATCGCCTCGGGATCGGCCATCACCTCGGAGGTCCGTTACGCCGACGCCGCCGACCCGGATGCCGAGTTTGTCACGGTGCTGCCGCGGCGCGACGGTGTCGAGTATTCGGTGGAACACGCCATCGTCGACGGGCAGGATCGGTTCTTGATCCTGCACAACGACGGCGCGGTGAACTTCACGCTCGTGGAGGCTCCTGCCGATCACCCCGGCACGCAGCGCACGCTGATCGCCCATCGCGACGACGTTCGACTGGACGCGGTAGACGCCTTCGCCGGGCACCTGGTAGTCAGCTACCGCGGTGAAGCGTTGCCGCGAATTCAGTTGTGGCCCATCGATGGTGACGACTACGGACAGCCCGAGCAGATCTCGTTTGAGTCCGAGCTGATGTCGGCCGGCCTGGGCGCCAACCCGAATTGGGACTCACCCAAGCTCCGGATCGGCGGAGGATCGTTTGTCACCCCGGTGCAGATCTACGACCTGGATCTCGTCACCGGCGAGCGCACGCTGTTGCGCGAGCAGCCGGTGCTCGGCGACTACCGGCGCGAGGACTACGTCGAACGCCGAGACTGGGCCTACGCGGCCGACGGAAGCCGGATTCCCATC
>DASQSQ010000172.1:0-6447 GCA_035642315.1 Mycobacterium sp. | reverse complement strand
TGGGGAATCTCGGTCAGCTCAGGGCAGTTGACCATTGCCGCGAAATCGAGCCATTGCTGGCCGGTGACCATGGTGATCCCGATGTAGCCGTCCTTGGCCGGCTCGATCGAGGGCACTTCGACCGTGCGGGATACCGGCGGCGCTTGCAACAGCTGGGAGTGCAGCCATTCACCACTTTGCATCAGCGTGATCGCTTCCAGCATGGACAAATCCAGGTGTTCGCCCCGACCGCCACGCTCGACGCGGCGGCGCAGCGCCAGCGCGCCGAACGCTGCGCACACCCCGCCCATGTACTCCCCGAGGTCACCGCCGATCGCGATCGGCGGTCCGGCCGGATCGCCGCGGAAACCGGTTAAGCCCGACCACGCCTGCAGCGTGAATTCGCTGGCGGCACGGTCGGCGTAGGGGCCGGTCCAGCCGAAGTCGGAGATCGTGACGACGACCGGGTGCGGGTTGTCCGCCAGCAACCGCTGCGGGTCGACCCCGAGCTCAGATGCCCGCGCCCGGGTGGCCGTCAGCACGACGATATCGGCGCCGGCAAGCTCATCGTGGACCCGCGCGTCGGAGCCGGACCAGGTCAGGCTGCGCTTGCCGGCATTGAGGTAGCTGAACAGGGGTGAGTCCGTCCCGTCCGGGATCGGCGAGCAGCTGGCCGTGAATCGCCGCAACCGATCACCTTGTGGCGGTTCAATTTTCCGCACCTCAGCACCGGCATCGACCAACAGCTTTCCGCAGTAGCTGCCCGCGATCCGGTCGCTGATCTCGACAACACGCACGTCGTCCAGCGGTGTCGGTCGGCTGTCCTGCGCGCTGCTCAACCTGTGTCCGTCTCGAAAGTCGGGTTGTTGTCTATGCCATCTTAGTGACTTTGCCGATCATCGGTTCGGACAAAGGCGAACCGGTCGCTTGACCAGCGCGGCTATTATGCCATTACTGCTAAGATTGCAGTGAATGGAGTTCGCGGGTGTAGCGGCCGTGGCTCCGTCCCGACGTTCCGCTGCTGGAATCGTATGACTGCGCTGGGAATTGGCCCTGAGGCCCGACGTCGCTTGTCGGCGCCGCGGATCGCCGAGATCGTCGCCGATGAGTTGCGGCGCCAGATCATCGACGGCGAACTGGCCGACGGCGATTTGCTGCCGCGCCAGGAAGTGCTCGTCGAGCAGTTCAACGTCAGCCTGGTCTCGCTGCGGGAGGCGCTGCGAATCCTCGAGACCGAAGGCCTGGTATCGGTGCGGCGCGGCAACCGGGGCGGTGCGGTCGTGCACGCTCCCGCCAAGACCAGCGCCGCCTACATGCTGGGCCTGCTGTTGCAGAGCGAGTCGGTTGTGGTCGCCGACCTTGGCACGGCGCTGCTGGAGCTGGAACCCGCCTGTGCGGCATTGGCCGCGCAACGGCCGGACCGCGCCAAAACCATCGTGCCTGAGCTCAAAGAGGTCAACGCCGCGATGCAAGCCCATCTGGAAGACGGGCCCGAATTCACCGAAATCGGCCGCAAATTCCACGATCTCATCGTGCGCGGCTGCGGCAACAGCACGATCATCGCCGTGGTCGGCACCCTGGAGACGCTGTGGACCAGCCACGAGCAGCACTGGGCCGACGAGAGCGCGGCAAAGGGCACCTACCCGTCGCTGACCAAGCGTCGGGCCGTGCTCAACACGCATGTGAAGCTCGCCGAGATGATCGAGGCCGGTGACGTCGACCGGGCGCGTCGGGTCGCCGCCCGGCATCTTTCCGACACGCAGAGCCACGTGTTGGCCGCGGGGCCCGACCAACGGATCTACGCGTTGTCGCCGCAGGCGTTGTCTCGCCCGCGAGACAACCGCCATCTGTAGATCGCAGCAAGCGTGAGAACCGCACTGGTCACCGGCGGCAGCGGCGGGATCGGCAAGGCCTGCGCAGGCAAGCTGTGCGAACTGGGCTACGACGTCGTGCTGTCGGCGCGGCGGGTGGACCCGCTACGCGCGGCCGCCGACGAGCTCGGCGCACGCTACATCGCTGCCGACGCCTCCGACGCGACCGGCTTCGCCCAAGCGATCGACTCCCTGGAGACAATCGATTTGGTCGTACACGCGGCCGGAACGCTAGGCGGGACGTACGCCCGCAAGCAGACATTCGAGCAATGGCAGGCGATCATTTCGGCGAACCTGGACTCCTGCTTCGTGGTGACCGCGGCCGTGCTGCCGCGGATGCGTGCCGGCTCGCGGCTGGTGTTCATCTCGTCCTCCGCGGCGCACGAGCCGATGATGGCGCGGACCGCCTACTCGGCGTCCAAGGCCGGGATGAACGCATTCGCCCGCGCGCTGGCTCTCGAGGTCGACCGCGACGGCATCGCCGTCCATATCGTGACGCCGGGACCGGTGGAAACCGAGATGCTGCAGGACGTTCCGTTCGAGATGGACGCAATCCAGGCCTCTGACGTCGCCGAGGCCGTCGCGTGGCTCGACACCGTGGACCCGTCGGTAGACCTGCCGGAGATCCGGCTGAACGCGGTCCGGCGCGGGCCGTTCGCGCGCGAACCCGTTGTGCCCAACGAGGTCCGTCGGCGCGCCGCACAGCAGCAATGATGTAGCGCGCTATCCCGGGAAGGCTTTGATCACCGTTTCGCCGAACTCGTGTAGCGATTCCGGCGCGGCAAAATCCGCGAACCAGACATAGAACCGCTCGACGCCTTGACCGGACAAATTGGCGAAATGTCCGGACAATTCGTCAGCGTCGCCACACACCAGGCCCGAACCGAGGTTTCCGAACCGCCGGTTGCTCAGCTCCCGCACCGTGTTGGGGTCGCTGTCCCTGCGAACGAAGCCAACCATCTGCTGAACCGACACCCGGGCGGATCCGCTGGCGGGCGCCAATTCCGGCAGCCGATCGAGATGGTTGGCAGGTATGTTCCACCAATCCGCGTATCTGCGAACAAGTTCCATCATGCGGCGCCCGGTTCCACCGAGGATCAGCGGTATCCGATGTTCGGGACGCGGCGATTGCGTGCGCTCCGACGCCTCGTCACGCCCCCAGTACTGCATAAGCAAGCCGAGATGGCGCTCGAGCTGCTCGACCCGGGCAACCGGATCTTGTTGACCGACATCGAATCTGGCGAACTCGGCGGGCCACGAGCCGGATCCGAGGCCGAGCTCGAATCGGCCGTCCGAGGCCTCCGACAAGGTGACGGCCTGTTTGGCCAGCACCGCAGGATGGCGAAATGCGTCGCAGAGCACCAGATGACCGATTCGCAACCGTTCGGTCTTCGCTGCCACCCAGGTGGCGACCCCCATTGCCTCCCAGATCTTTTCGTCGCGCAAACCGGGCGCCTCGAGGTGGTCCATGAAAGCGACCCCGCTGAAGCCGCTGGCCTCCGCGTGGCGCGATCGCTCCACGATGTCGGCGATCGGCACTTTCACTTGCGGCAGGAACAGGTACCACTCAATCATGAGCGCCGCTCCTCCCCACCGCATCGCTGAAGCAGCGTCGCCGGCGCAGCCATAGCTGAACACCATACGGAGCCGCCCGTTGCACCGGACCAGCGATTGACGTCTGTCGCGCTAGTTTACTATTTTTATTATGTTAGGGGCCTTATGGACGTCGGACTGAATTCCGGTCAGCTGGCGCTGCGGGACAGCGTGCGTGACGTCCTGCGCACCGAGTGTCCGCCAGGAGTCGCCCGGCAGGCGATGACCGATCCGGAACGCTGGCGAACCGTGTGGAAGACGGTCGTCGGCCTCGGCTGGACCGAACTCGCCGTCCCCTCCGAGGGCGGTGAGGGCTCCTTCGGCCGCGTCGATCTCGCTGTCGTTCTCGAGGAATGCGGTGCGGCCATCGCCCCCATCCCATTGCTGTCCAGCATCGGTCTGGCTGCGGGTGTCTTGCGTGTCGCCGGCCCCGCGGTTGGCGAGGTGCTGGATGCCATCGGCGGCGGAGTCGTGGCCGCACTGGCCGCCCACCCGCCCGGCCGTCGGCTGCCGGGTGTCCCGATGACCCTGCAGGGCGGGCGCCTGCACGGGCATGCGATCGCGGTGGCCGGCCTGCCGCGGGCGGATCTGATTGTCACCTTGGCCTCGTCATCTGACGGGCCCGTCGCCGCCGTCGTCCGCGTCGGCGACGGCGTGGCCGTGCATACCGCCGAGTGCACCGATCCCGCGCAGCCGGTCGCCGACGTCGAGATCGACACGGAACCCGTCGTCACCGCACCGATCGATGTGGAATCGGCACTGGCGACACCGCTGCTCGCCGCGGCCGCCGACTTGGTCGGTGTGGCCGACGCCGCGCTGGCGCGCTCGATAGAGCACGCGAAATCACGACAGCAGTTCGGCAAGCCGATCGGCGCCTTCCAGGGAATCAAGCACGCGTTGGCCGACAACTACGTCGCCTTGCAGCGCGCCCGCAGTCTGACGTACGCGGCGGCAGCGCGCCTCGACGATCCCGCGACGTCGCCCGCCGCCGGCTGGACCGCTGCGGCGCTGGCCAAGGCGGCGGCAGCCGAGGCAGCGGTCGGCTGCGCGCGCACCGGCGTTCAGGTCCACGGCGCTCTCGGGCAAACCTGGGAGCACGACATGCATCTGTATCTGCGGCACGCGTGGCAAGGCGCCGCGACGCTGGGAGACAGTCGCGCGCTCTATCACGCGGTCGGACGCCGGGTCGCCGGAGGCGCAGCATGACCGGGACCAACGAGGTGGTCGCCGAGTTCGCGGCGTGGTTGACGGACTTCCTGCCGGATGACTACTACGACCGCTACCGCGAGTATCGCTGGGACCTCGACCTGCGACGCGGTTACCAACGCGCCGCGTTCGAGGCGGGGTGGTTGCAGCCGACCTGGCCGCGCGAACACGGCGGTCGATCGTTGGGCCTCGCCGACGCAATGGAGGTCCGGCTGGAATCCGCGATGCGATCGGCGCCCAAGCTGCCCAACATCGCCGGACCCGGCGTTGCGGCGCCGGGGATTCGCCAGTTCGGCACCGCCGAGCAGATCGACCGTCTGCTCATCCCACTGCTGCGCGGTGACGAATGGTGGGCGCTTGGCATGTCGGAGCCCGAAGCGGGGTCCGATTTCGCCGGCCTACGCACCCGCGCCCTGCGCGACGGCGACATGTTCCGGGTCAAGGGCAGGAAGATCTGGACCACCCAGGCACACCTCTCCCGCTGGTGCACGTTGTACGCCCGCACCGATCCCGACGCTCCCAAACACCGCGGTATCTCCTGCCTCATCCTCGATCTCGAATCCCCCGGTGTGACAATCGAACCCATTCGGATGGCGTCGATCTCCGACGAAACGTTCTGCGAAGTCATTCTCGACGATGTCGAGGTGCCGGTATCCAGCCTGCTGGGACCTCTCAACGGCGGCTGGCAGGTCGCGATGTCGTCGCTCAACCATGAGCGGCAGATGATTTGGATCATGAACTGGGTTGAGATCCAGCGTGGGCTCGATTTGGTTCGGGGAGCCGAGACGGCGCACGACGACTCCGCCTCGGGTGAGGTCTTCACCGAGCTCGGCTCGCTGCTCGCCGACGCCGAAGCGCTGCGGGCAACCGGGTACCGCTCGCTGCACAACGAACTCGCCGGTCGGCCGAGCCCAGAAGCCGACATCTTGAAACTCCTCGGCTCACTGACACTGCAGCGGGTTTGGGAACTGGCCGCCGCGACCGCCGGACCTCGCTCAATCGACGATATCGACCTGCTCTTCGAGCGTCAGGATGCGTTGGCGGCGACTATTTACGGCGGGACATCCGAGATCCAACGCAACATCATCGCCGAGCGACTGCTCGGATTGCCGAAAGGATGACGATGGATTACGACCTCGGTGCCGACGCCGTCGAACTCAGAACGCGCTTGCGGGATTTGATCTCCACGCAGATCCCCGAGGGCTTCTTGGGTGCCTGCACCGACGACCCGAAAGACCTCGCCACCACCGAGTCGTTTTGCAAATTGCTGGCATCCGACGGGCTGTTGGCCCTCGCCTGGCCGAAAGAGCATGGTGGCGGCGGAGGTTCGGTATGGCAGCAGACCGTCCTGCGGGAAGAGATGTGGGCCCACCATGAGCCCCGCGGAGCGCAGTACATGGGCGTCAACTGGGTCGGGCCGGCGGTCATGCGTTACGGCACGCCCGAGCAGAAAGCGCGACACTTGTCGGCCATCGCGAGCGGAGAAGTGATCTGGTGTCAAGGATTCTCCGAGCCGGAAGCCGGAACCGATCTCGCGTCGCTGCGCACCCGCGCGGTTCCCGACGGCGACGGCTGGCGCGTCACCGGACAGAAGGTCTGGACGTCCTACGCGCAGATGGCGTCCTGGTGCGTGCTGGCGGCGTGTACCGATCCGCACGCGCCGAAACCCAAGCGGCTCAGCCTGTTTCTTGTTCCGATGGACCGGCCCGGTATCATCGTGCGGCCTATCCGCTCGATGCTCGGACCGCACCATCTGAACGAGGTATTCCTCGACAGTGTTGAAGTTTTCGCGGACGAG
>DASQSQ010000171.1:0-2336 GCA_035642315.1 Mycobacterium sp. | reverse complement strand
TCGCGCCGCTGATCGGCCCGGCACTGGATCGGCTGCAGCACGGACGGCGGGTCGCGCTGGCGGCGTCGTTCGGGCTGCGCACCGGGTTGGCGGTGTTGCTGATCAGCAACTACGACGGCGCCACCGGAAGCTTCCCGTCGTGGGTGTTGTATCCGTGCGCGCTGGCGATGATGGTGTTTTCGAAGTCGTTCAGCGTGCTCCGCAGCGCAGTGACGCCGCGGGTGATGCCGCCGACGATCGACCTGGTGCGGGTCAACTCCCGGCTGACCATGTTCGGGCTGCTGGGCGGCACCATCATCGGCGGCGGTATCGCCAGCGGAATCGAATATGTCTTCACCCGCCTGTTCCATTGGCCCGGCGCGTTATTCGTCGTCATCGCGGTAACGGTTGCCGGCGCCTTGCTGTCCATGCGGATTCCACGCTGGGTCGAAGTGACCGAGGGTGAGGTTCCCACCACCTTGAGCTACCGCAGCCACCCGTCGCAGCGAAGCTGGCCCGAGAAGGTCCGGAGAGCGAGTGGGGCTCTTCGACAACCGTTGGGCCGCAACATCATCACCTCGTTGTGGGGCAATTCGACCATCAAGGTCATGGTCGGATTCCTGTTCTTGTATCCGGCCTTCGTCGCCAAAGCGCGTGACACCGGCGGGTGGGCGCAGATTGCCATGCTCGGGCTGATCGGCGCAGCCGCAGCCATCGGTAATTTCGCCGGCAACTTCGCCAGCGCACGGCTGCGCCTGGGCAGGCCGTCGGTGCTCGTCGTGCGCTGCGCCGTGGCGGTCACTGTAGCGGCGGTGGCGGCGGCGGTGGCCGGCAATCTGATGGCCGCCGCGATCGCAACCTTGATCACGTCCGGCTCGAGCGCGATCGCCAAGGCCGCACTGGACGCGTCGTTGCAGGACGACTTGCCCGAGGAATCACGCGCGTCCGCGTTCGGGCGATCGGAATCGACGCTGCAGCTGGCATGGGTCCTCGGCGGCGCGCTGGGCGTGTTGCTCAACACCAATTGGTGGGTCGGCTTCAGTGTCGTTGCGGCGGTGCTGATTCTGGGTTTGGCGCAGACCGTGGTCAGCTTCCACGGTGACTCGTTGATCCCCGGTCTGGGCGGCAACCGGCCGGTGATGGTCGAGCAGGAAGGCGGCCCCAGCGGCCATGACGCCGAGGCGGTCTCGTGGAAGTGAAGCCGACGGCGAAGTCCGGCATCGCCGCGCCGCTGGCAGTCCTGGTAGTGCTGGCATGCGCGGCTGCGGGAGTTGGCGCCTGGGCGCTCGCCCACGGGCGCAGTCCGCTGCATCCCGAGATCAGCGCGTACTCGCACGGTCAACTGACCCGGGTGGGCCCCTACCGATATTGCAAAGTGCTCGACCTCAACGACTGCCAAAACCCGCAGGCGCAGGGCGAGCTGCGGGTGAATGCCCGTGATCCGGTACAGCTTTCGGTACCGCCGGCGATCGGCCGGGCACCCTGGTGGCTGTTGCGGGTCTATGAGGATGCGGTCAACCCCACGACCACCTTCTACCGGCCGGGCAGCCGGCTGGCCGTCACCATCCCGACCGTCGACCCGAAGCAAGGGCGGCTGACGGGAATCGCCGTCGAGTTGATGACCGTCGTCGTCGACCAGGCCGGCCAATTACACGGTGTCCCTCATGCCGAATGGTCGGTGCGCACCGTATGGGGCTAGACCCAATTGCCGCCGTCACCGAAGGGCTTGCCGTCCAATGCTTCCCGGCCCTTTCGCTACGTATCATCCTGGCTGGCAAGCCATTTCCCATAACCTGCGGGCTGGAACTCAGACAGAGATCGGCTGGCACCAGGTCGTAGGTCTGGGATTTGTGCGGCACGGGGTCGATAATGATGACTGCCCCAAGTCGAGCCCAGGAAGATGAAATGATTGGTATGGCAACGGACAGACCTTCCTGTGCAACGTCGCGCCCGGGCCGCCTTATGCATCGGTGGACGACGGCATCTGGTCGACCTGTGCGTGAGCTCCCGGGAGCGTGATGGAAACCTGGGAGTCCGAAGATCTCTTCGACGTGGTCGACACCATCGCGCGACTACTCGGTGGTTCGGTGGTGGTCGAAGACGTCGATTTCAGGGTTCTCGCGTACTCAGCAGTTCCAGGTCAACCCGAAGACGAGGGCCGTCGATCAGCGATTCTCAACCGACGTTCGGCAGACCGCTACGATTTATACACTTGACTAAATATGGCTCCAGCGCTTGAATAGACCGATGTGCGATGTCCTGTCTCGCCGTGGGGCCTTGGCGGTTGCGAACGAAACACACGACCAAACGCTCGCGCCGAATGGAGAACTGTGAAAATCCTGGCCACCGGCGTCGCA
>DASQSQ010000170.1:0-5429 GCA_035642315.1 Mycobacterium sp. | reverse complement strand
GGAGTTGCCGCGGCCGCTTCGGGCGCTCATCTCCAGGACAGATCCCGGCGTCGCGAATCCCGTCGAGCCGCCCGCGATGGTCGTCATGGACCCGCCCGACCACACTCGCTATCGACAACTGGTGGCGCAAAGCTTCACCCCGCGCGCAATCGACAGGCTCAGCACCCGGGTCACCGAGGTCACCCAGGAACTCATCGAACGTCTCACGGGCACACCGCATCCCGATCTGATCGCCGATTTCGCGGCTCAACTACCGGTCACGATCATCGCCGACATCCTCGACCTGCCCGCCGACACCCGCCCACACCTGCTGGAGTGGGGCCACAGTGGCGCCCCTCTGCTGGATATCGGGATCCCATGGACTACCTACCGACATGCCATCGACGGTCTACGAGACGCCGATCAAGCCAACCTCGACCACTTCCACCAAGCACGCGCCGGAGAGCCAAGAGAGAACCCGTTCAGTCGACTGGCCGCCGACGGCACCCTCACCGAACGCGAGTTCACCGCGAATGCCGTGCTGCTCATCGGCGCAGGCTTTGAGACCACAGTGAATCTGATCGGCAACGGCATCGTCCTGCTGCTGCAAAACCCCGAGCAGCTGGCCAGGTTGCGCGAGGATCCCGCCCTGTGGCCCGCCGCTGTCGAGGAAATCCTGCGAATAGACAGCCCCGTCCAAATGACCGCGCGCACCGCGGGTTGCGACGTCGAGATCGCCGGACGCCATATCGCCGCGGGCGATATGGTCGCGCTGTTTCTCGCCGGCGCCAACCGTGACCCCGATGTGTTCGCCGATCCCGCCAGGTTCGACGTCACCCGGGCGAATGCGCGCGAGCACCTCGCGTTCGCGTCCGGCGTGCATGCCTGCCTCGGTGCCGCTCTGGCCCGAATCGAAGGCACCACCGCGTTGAGCATGCTCTTCGAAGCATTTCCCGACCTGCGCCTCACCACGCCCCCGCCCCGTCGGGGTCTGGTCAACTTACACGGATTCACCAGCCTGCCAGCAGAACTGGGAAGCCAGCGAACAGCAACCGCCGAACTGCTGCCGTAACGGCGGTGCATGGTCCTGCGATCGCCTGATCTAGATTTTGCCAATCACCGTCCAACGTGCCGCAACAAACGTAGCCTTCGTGCCAGCTGGCAAACGTCATGTTTCACTCTCATCCGGCAGAGGTGATGGCAATGAGTACAGACACAGCGGATCCCGCAAGCCCGGCGAAAACAGATGTCCCCCACGAAGTGGTGGTCACGTGTCCGGCCACCGGACAAGTGGTCGGCAGCGTCCCGGTGGCGACATCGGTTGAGGTTGAGGCGGTAGCCACCCGGCTGCGGGCGGCCCAGCCGGCGTGGCAGCAGATGGGCATCGACGGCCGCGCGCGCTGGCTTGGCAAGTGGCGCGACTGGCTGATCGACCACAGCGACGATCTGTTGACGGTGCTACAACTCGAAACAGGCAAGTCTTGGGGCGACACCAACATCGAAATCGCCGGCGTCCAGATCATCAACTACTGGATCGACAATGCCCGCGAATTCCTCGCCGACGAGACAGTTCGCCCCTACGGCGCGGCCAACGCGGTGAAGAAGCTGACCATCTCCTACGAGCCCTACCCGCTCGTCGGCGTGATCACACCGTGGAACGGTCCGCTGTCGATACCGCTCCTCGACATTCCCGCGGCGTTGATGGCCGGGTGCGCGGTGCTGTCCAAGCCCTCCGAGATCACCCCGCTGGTGTGGCAGATCGCGGTGGATGGCTGGAAGGAGATCGGAGCCCCCGACGTGCTCGATGCGGTGAACGGATTCGGCCCCACCGGGGCTGCGTTGGTCGATTTGGTGGACTACGTGATGTTCACCGGCTCGGTCAACACCGGGCGCCGCATCGGCGTCGCAGCCGCCCAACGACTGATCCCGTACTGCCTGGAGCTCGGCGGCAAAGACGCGATGATCGTGTGTGCCGACGCGGACATCGACCGCGCGGTCGACGGCGCGGTATGGGGCGCATTCGCCTACACCGGCCAAGTCTGCATATCGGTCGAGCGGGTCTACGTCGAGGAACCGGTGTACGACGAGTTCGTCAGCAAACTGGTGGCCAAGACGTCCCAGCTGCGCCAAGGGATGGACACCGGGCACGACTTTTCTTGTGAGATCGGGTCGATGACCACCGCGCAGCAACTCGCCATCGTGTCCGACCACGTCGAGGACGCCGTCAGCAAGGGCGCGCGGGTGCTGGTCGGCGGCAAGGCGGGCGATTCCACCGGCTTGTTCTACGAGCCAACAGTGCTGGTAGACGTCGACGACGATATGAAGTGCATGCGTGAGGAGACTTTCGGACCGACCGTGCCGGTGATGAAAGTCAGCAACGTCGCCGAGGCAATTGAGAAGGCGAACGACTCCGAGTTTGGGTTGTCCGGCAGCGTGTGGACTAAAGACAAGAACAAGGCGATGGCGTTGGCGCGCAAGATGAACACCGGAACCGTGAACATCAACAACGTCATCACCAACATCCTGCAATTCCCAGTCCCGTTAGAAGGCTGGAATGAGTCCGGTCTCGGTTCGCGCTCCGGCGGTGCAGCCGGGATCCGCAAATACTGCAGGACCAAAAGCATTGTGGCCGATCGGGTTACCCTGAAAAAGGAGCCGCTTTGGTATCCCTACGGCCCAAAGAAAGGCAAGCTGCTGGGCGCGATGATCCGGATGATGTCGGCCAGGGACTGGGCGCGACGCGTCGGGCGGTGACGCCGCGGTACAGCCACCACGACGCGGTGGCGTCCAGATTTCGGCGCGTGCCGTAGCGCGCCAGGCGCTCGGGGGCACTGCTGGCCCCGTTACTCAACATGTCAGCAGCATGCATCCCGCGATCGGGCCACCGCCCACCGCGGCTACGGCAACCTCGGGCCGGCGGGACACCTGCCGCTCCCCCGCCTCGCCGCGCAACTGCAGGCAGGCCTCGTGCAGCAGCCAGTAGCCGTGCATGCGGCCCGCCGAGAGCTGGCCGCCGTAGGTGTTCAGCGGCAGCGCTCCGTCCAGTGCGATCCGCGTGGCCCCCTCGACAAACGGACCGGCCTCGCCGTCACCGCAGATGCCCAGCGCTTCCAGCCAGGCGAAGGTCAGGAAGGTGAACCCGTCATAGAGTTCTGCGAGGTTCAGATCGCCGGGCGTGAGATCGGTGCGCGACCACATCTGCGCTGCCGCGTCCGCCGACGCCATCCTCGGGTAGTCCGCGCGGTGAAACCAGCCACCCGCACCGTCGGCGCCCCCGACGGCCTCCACCTTGACCGCCCGATGCGGACAGTCTTTGGCGTAGTCGGCCGCCGACACCACCACCGCGATCGACCCGTCGATCGGCACGTCGCAATCCAGCAGCCCCAACGGTGTAGACACCGGCCGTGCCGCCAGATAATCATCCATCGTCATCGGATCCCGGTAAACCGCACGGGGATTCAGCGCCGCGTTACGCCTGCTGTTGATCGCCAGCCAACCCAACTGCTCCTTGGTGGTGCCGTACAGCTCCATGTGCCGGCGACAGTTCAGCGCCAGCCAATTCGCCGCCGAATATGCATGGGCAGCAACCAGATCCCCGACATCGTCCATCGGGCCGACAGCGGGTGGCTCAGCACCCTCGGGCGTGTCGAACATCCGGGCAAGCGGCGGAGTGGGAGCATTCTCGTCCTGCTTCACCGGGACGGTGCCGCCCAGCATTTGAATTGTCCGGTAGATGACGACGTGTCGCGCATGTCCCTCGGACACCGCCCGGCATGCCGAGATCACCGGATTCAGCAGACCGCCGGTGCCGAACCCCGACCCGCAGTCAGACGCCTCGATGTGCAACTCGGCGTTGACCTCGGCGGCAGGGGTGTCGCCCAGGGTAGCGATCCCGTCGATGTCGGGGGCGGCCAGGCCGGCGTCGTCGATGGCGGCGCGGACCGCTTCCATGGTGAGCTCCAACCCGGGAATGCCGGTGCGACGGCCGATTCGCGAAATACCGATGCCGGAAATGATCGCGTCTTTTTCGAAGTAGCTCATTTACGCCGTCCGCTAGACCAACCCGCTGCACACCGACCCAAGCCAATTGACTGTACTGTATTGCCCGTGTCGTCCCAGCTGCTTATCGAGCACTGCGAGAATTGCGCACATTGGGTCCATCCCGCAGCCGGCGAATGCCGCGACTGCGGCGGTCCGCTGGTCGCGCGACCGGTGTCGGGTCAGGGCACCGTATTCACCTATACGGTCAACTATCACGCGTTCAACCCCGAGCTTCCGACTCCCTACGTCATTGCTCTGGTCGAGCTGGTCGAGCAGAGCGGACTGCGGGTGGCGGCGAATATCGTTGACTGTGAACCTGATTCAGTGGCGTGCGGGATGCGCGTCGAGGCCCTGCGGGAGCCAGGCGCCGACGGCGCACCACGCTTCGCGCCCGCCTAAGGCAATGCGTTAGTTGATCAGCGGGTCGCGCGGCATGCCCAGAATGCGCTCGGCGATCTGATTGCGGGTCACCTCCGAGGTACCGCCGGCGATCGCCATGCCCCGCGCGCCCATGATCAAGCGGCCCGACAGCTCACCGGGCCCGTCGAGCACCGCCACCTCTGGCCCGACCAGCGCCGCCATGATCGCGGCGCCCTCGACCATGTGCTCGGCCAATTTCAGCTTGGTGACATTGCCTTCCGGACCCGGGCCCGCTCCCTCGACGCTGCGCGCGACGCGGCGCAGGTTCAGCAGCCGCAGCGCATTCTCCTCGGCGAGATATAGGCCGACGCGAGTTCGCCCGCCCGCCAACCGATCCGGATGATCACGCACAAGCTGAACCAGCTGCGTCGCCAACCCCTCGTAGAACGACCCGCTGCCGCCGATGCTGACCCGCTCGTTGCCCAACGTCGCCCTCGCGACCGTCCAGCCGGTGTTGGGCTCGCCAACCACGTCCTCGTCGGGCACGAACAAGTCGTTGAAGAACACCTCGTTGAAGTCCGAGCCGCCGGTGATCTGCCGCAACGGCCGCACCTCGACCTCGGGCGCCTTCATGTCGACGATCACGGTGGTGATGCCGGCGTGCTTGGGCGCCTCCGGGTCGGTGCGCACGGTGGCCAGGCCGCGTGCACAATAGTGCGCCCCACTGGTCCACACCTTCTGCCCGTTGATCTTCCAGCCGCCGTCCACCCGGGTCGCCTTGGTCTTGATGGACGCCGCGTCCGAGCCGGCGTCGGGCTCGGAGAACAGCTGGCACCAGACCTCGTCCTTGCGCAGCGCCTTCTCGACGAATCGTTCGATCTGCCAAGGTGTTCCGTGCTGGATCAGGGTCAGAATCACCCAGCTGGTGATTCCGTAGTCCGGGCGTTTGATGCCCGCGGTACGGAACTCGTCCTCGATGACCAACTGCTCCACCGGGTCGGCGGCCCGACCCCACGGCTTGGGCCAGTGCGGCATCACGTAGCCGGTCT
>DASQSQ010000169.1:0-4392 GCA_035642315.1 Mycobacterium sp. | reverse complement strand
GGTGTTTTCCAGCGCCGCATACCCGCCCGGCACCGACATCGACAGCGACAGCAGTGACGTGCCCAGCGCACCGGCGAGCCGCGGGCCTGACGGAGAAATCATTGCCGCCGTTGAGATTTCCGGATAGGGCCAGGTGTAGGGGCGGATGTGCAACTGCGCATCGCGCAGCGTGAACCAATCCGAGTGGCGGCTGATCCGCTCGCCGGGTGCGGCGCGGAACAGTGCCAGGATCGCCTCCAGCGATTCGTGCATCATCCGACGCTGCTCGACCGGATCGATGCCCATCATGTAGGCATCCGACGGCAGGGCGCCGGGGCCGGTACCGAACATCACCCGGCCGCGAGTCAGATGATCCAACAACACCCAGCGGTCGGCCACCATCAGCGGATGGTGGTAGGGCAGCGACACAACACCGGTACCGAGTCGGATGTGCTTGGTCCGTTCTGCCGCGGCGGCGATGAACACCTCCGGGCAGGCGATCAGCTCGTATCCGCCGGAGTGGTGTTCACCGAACCAGGCCTCGTCGAAGCCGAGCCGATCCAGTGCGACCACTCGCTCCATGTCGTATTCGAGTGCCGCCGTGGGAGATTGGCCAGTCGGGTGAAACGGCGTGATGAAAACGCCGAAGTTCAACGGGCGGTTCGTCACGGCTTCAAACCCGCCAGGAAGTCCAGCACCACCTCGTTGACCTGATCAGGGCACTCCTGTTGCACCCAGTGTCCGGCGCCCTCGATCATCACCTCGCTGTATGGACCGGTCACCAACTCGGCGATGCGGTCGCGGCGCATGAAGGCCCCCACCGGATCGTCGGTGCCGGCGATAAAGAGCGAGGGCACCGAGATGGTGGTGGCCGGCGGGTCGGCCAACAGCTCCCAGTTGCGGTCCATGTTCCGATACCAGTTCAGCCCGCCGGTGAAACCGGTGCGGCTGAACTCGGCGATGTAGTGGTCGAGTTCGTCGGCGCTGATCCAGCTCGGCAGGCCGTCGGGTTCGGGCAGCCGCTCGATGAAGCCCTCCGACCCGGGGGCGATCATCCGCACCGCGGCTGCAGCGTCGGACGCGCGCAGGCCGCCGATCATGCGCCGCAGGGTCTTGGCCGGGTCGGCAGCCAATTCGGCGTCGGCGACCCCGGGCTCCTGGAAATAGAGCATGTAGAAGAAGTTGTCGCCGAAGAGCATGCGAAACGCTTGCGTCGGCGGAATCTGGGCCCGCGGCACCGGCGGAACGCTCAACCCGACCACGGCCGCCACCCGGTCGGGATGCAGCTGCGCCGAGCCCCACACCACTGGGGCACCCCAGTCGTGACCGATGAGCACCGCCCGCTCGGCGCCGACGTTGTCGAGCAAGCCGATCACGTCGGCGGACAGATCGGCGACGTTGTAGGCGGCGACGTCGTCGGGGCGGCTGGAGCCGCCGTAGCCGCGCTGATCCGGGGCCAGCACGTGGTAACCGGCGGCGGCCAGCACCGGGATCTGGTGACGCCATGAATAGGCGAGTTCTGGAAAACCGTGAGCCAGCACCACCACCGGTGCGCCGGGCTCACCCGCTTCGACGGTGCGCAGCCGCACGCCATTGGTTTCGATAATTCGGTCGGTTATCGGAAGGCTGTCAGGCACCGTCTCACCAAAGCACACGCACGGTCCGCCCGAAAGGTGCTCGGGAACCGCAATTCGTTATCTGGACGGCGAAGATTTAAGGCTCGACCCGCTGCGCCCGGCTGCGGCTGAGCTGGCGATCCGTACGGGCGGTAACCTGGACTATTCCAGTTGCGTGTATTGGGAAGGACCTGGCCGGCGACGGCCGATGATTGATGAATCGGAAAAACGTGATCCGCACGCTCACGGCGATCGCCGTCGTGTTGCTGCTTGGTTGGTCATTCTTTTACTTCAGCGATGACACCCGCGGCTTCAAGCCGGTCGATACCTCGGTGGCGATGACCCAGATCAAGGGCGGCAACGTCAAGAGCGCACAGATCGACGATCGCGAACAACAGGTGCGGTTGACGCTGAAAAGCGCCAACAGCAGCACCGATGGGTCCGACAAGATCATCACCAAGTACCCGACCGGCTACGCGGTTCCGCTGTTCGACGCGCTGACCAGTAAAGACGCCCAAGTCAGCACCACCGTCAACCAGGGCAGCATCCTGGGCTCACTGCTGATCTACGTGCTGCCGCTGCTGCTTCTGGTCGGCCTGTTCATGATGTTTTCCCGCATGCAGGGCGGCGCCCGGATGGGCTTCGGCTTCGGCAAATCGCGGGCCAAGCAGCTCTCCAAGGACATGCCCAAGACCACCTTCGGCGACGTCGCCGGCGCCGACGAGGCGGTCGAGGAGCTCTACGAAATCAAGGACTTCCTGCAGAACCCGTCGCGGTACCAGGCGCTCGGCGCCAAGATCCCCAAAGGCGTGCTGCTCTACGGGCCGCCGGGGACCGGTAAGACGCTGCTGGCCCGCGCTGTCGCGGGCGAGGCCGGCGTCCCGTTCTTCACCATCTCCGGGTCGGACTTCGTCGAGATGTTCGTCGGCGTCGGCGCTTCCCGCGTCCGCGACCTGTTCGAGCAGGCCAAGCAGAACAGCCCTTGCATCATCTTCGTCGACGAGATCGACGCGGTCGGCCGCCAGCGCGGCGCCGGGCTCGGTGGTGGTCACGACGAACGCGAGCAGACGTTGAACCAGCTGCTGGTCGAGATGGACGGCTTCGGCGACCGCCAGGGCGTGATCCTGATCGCGGCCACCAACCGTCCCGACATCCTCGACCCGGCGCTGCTTCGGCCCGGCCGTTTCGACCGCCAGATTCCGGTGTCCAGCCCCGACCTGGCCGGCCGGCGCGCGGTGCTGCGGGTGCACTCCAAGGGCAAGCCCTTTGGCCCTGACGTCGAATTCGACGGGCTGGCCAAGCGCACCGTCGGCATGACCGGCGCAGATCTGGCCAACGTGATCAACGAGGCGGCGCTGCTGACTGCCCGCGAGAACGGCACCGTGATCACCGGCGCCGCCTTAGAAGAGGCGGTCGACCGTGTGGTCGGCGGTCCGCGCCGGAAGAGCCGGATCATCAGTGAGCAAGAGAAGAAGATCACCGCATATCACGAATCCGGCCACACGCTGGCGGGCTGGGCGATGCCCGGCGTCGATCCCGTCTACAAGGTCACGATCCTGGCCCGCGGTAGCACCGGCGGCCACGCGCTGGCGGTGCCCGAGGACGACAAAGGAATGCACACCCGTTCGGAACTGATCGCCAGGCTGGTCATGGCCTTGGGCGGCCGCGCCGCCGAGGAACTGGTGTTCCACGAGCCCACCACCGGCGCGGTGTCCGATATCGAGCAGGCGACCAAGATCGCGCGTGCGATGGTCACCGAATTCGGAATGAGTTCCAAGCTGGGCGCGGTCAAATACGGCTCCGAGCACGGCGATCCGTTCCTCGGCCGGACCATGGGCAATCAGGCGGACTACTCCCACGAAGTCGCCCGCGAAATCGACGAGGAGGTGCGCAAGCTCATCGAGACCGCGCACACCGAGGCCTGGGAGATTCTCACCGAGTACCGCGACGTGTTGGACATTGTGGCCGGCGAGCTGCTGGAGAAGGAAACCCTGCACCGCGCTGAGTTGGAGGCGATCTTCGCCGACGTCGAAAAGCGGCCCCGGCTCACGCTGTTCGACGACTTCGGCGGTCGCGTTCCGTCCGACAAGCCGCCGATCAAAACACCCGGCGAGCTGGCCATCGAACGCGGCGAGCCGTGGCCGAAACCAGCTCCCGAACCCGCCTTCAAGGCTGCCATCGCGGCGGCGACGCGGGATGCGCAGGCCGACGCCGATCGAGCCACCAACGGCGCCAACGGTTCTCACGGTGCGCCGGGTGGCCCCGAGGGCCGCGAAGTTCCAGCACACCAGTCAACGCAACCGGATTACGGTGCACCCGCAGGTTGGCACGCTCCGGGATGGCCGCCGCCGCAACATCCGCAGCAACCGCCGGGCCACTGGTACCCGCCGCCACCGCCGCCACCGCCGCACTGGGCACCGCCACCACACAACTATGGGGGCCAGCCCTACCCGCCGTATCCGCCGTATCCGCCACCGGGTGCCCCCGCGCCGGAGGCAGGCCAGGCCGTCGATCCGCCCGGCGGCGATCCGAGCCCGTCCAATCCGTCGACGCACGGCTGACACGAACGGACGCTTCGATGGCGCAGCCAAATTCCCGAACCGCGACCCTGCGCACCCCGGCGTTCGACCAGGCTCGTGTCGAGGCCGCGATCCGCGAGCTGCTGTACGCGATCGGAGAGGACCCGGAGCGGCACGGCCTGGTGGACACCCCGGCCCGCGTCGCCCGCAGTTACCGGGAGATGTTCGCCGGGCTGTACACCGATCCCGACTCCGTGCTGGACACCACATTCGACGAG